>JBOGXS010000098.1:0-5970 GCA_050693815.1 Thermoleophilaceae bacterium
CGTTCCTGCTCGAGTCGGCCGAGCAGGGCCAGCGGGTGGGGCGCTGGTCGTTCCTGGGCTTTCGCCCCCGCACCACGATCCGCATGGCGCTGGGCGACCATCCCGACCCCTACGGAGCCGTGGCCGAGGAGCTGGCCCGGTACCGGATTGCCCAGCTCGACGGCCTACCGCCCTTCGCCGGCGGGGCCGTGGGCCTGTTCGGCTACGACCTGGTGCGCAGCGCCGAGCCCACGGTCGGGGCGCCCAACCCCGACGAGGCCGGCCTGCCCGACCTCGCCGTCATGGTCACCGACGTCCTGGTCGCCTTCGATCACCTGCGCCACGAGGTGACCGTGCTCGCCAACGCATTCGGGGAAGCGGATCGCTCCGGTGCGGGCCGAGCCCGTCCCCTCGCGCACGGCGATGACCTCGAGGGCTCCTACGAGACGGCCGCGGCGGCGATCGCCGAGGTGCGCGAGCGGCTGGCCGGTCCCGTGCCGCAGTACGCGGGCGGCAGGCGGGAGCCCCCCGCCTTCTCCTCCAACCTCGGCCCCGAGGGGTATGCCGCCGCGGTCGACCGCGCCATCGAGTACATCCGCGCCGGCGACGTCTACCAGGTGGTCCCCTCCCAGCGCTGGACCGCCGACTGCCCGGTCGAGGCCTTCTCGATCTACCGCGGCCTGCGGGCCATCAACCCGAGCCCCTACATGTACTTCCTCGACTTCGAGGACTTCCAGGTGGCCGGCGCGTCGCCGGAGTCGCTCGTGAAGGTGGGCGCCGTGCGCGAGCGGGCGGGCTCGGCACGCACCGGAGCGATCTGCTCTCGCCATGTCGAGCTGCGGCCGATCGCGGGCACGCGCCCGCGCGCGGGCTCCGACCGCCTCCTGGCCGACGAGCTCCTGAGCGATCCCAAGGAACGTGCGGAGCACGTGATGCTGGTCGACCTGGGCCGCAACGACCTCGGCCGGGTGTGCGAGTACGGGAGCGTGAAGGTCGACGAGCTGATGGCCGTCGAGACCTACTCCCACGTGATCCACATCGTCTCGTCCGTGTCCGGGCGACTTCGCGACGGGATCACGGCGATGGACGCCCTGCGCGCCACCCTGCCCGCCGGCACGCTGTCCGGGGCCCCCAAGATCCGCGCCATGCAGATCATCGACGAGCTCGAGCCGGTCAAGCGCGGCCCGTACGGCGGCGCGGTGGGCTACCTGTCGTACACGGGCGAGCTCGACACCTGCATCAACATCCGCTCCACCTTCGTGTGCGACGGCAAGGCCCACCTCCAGGCCGGGGGCGGCATCGTCGCCGACTCGAACCCCGCCGCCGAGACCCGCGAGTCGGAGGCCAAGGCGGGCGCGGTGATGGACGCGATCCGTCTGGCGTGCACTCAGAAGGAGTGGGCGTGAACGGATCTCCGCCAACCGGCCAGGAACCACGGGGGTCCGGGGGCGTGAGCCCCCGGGTCCTAATCGTCGACAACTACGACTCCTTCACGTACAACCTCGTCCAGTACCTGGGCGAGCTGGGCGCCGAGGTCGAGGTGCTGCGCAACGACGTGGAGGGCCTGCTCGAGCGCGAGCCCGACCGGCTCATCGTCTCGCCGGGGCCGTGCACGCCGGACGAGGCTGGCCTGTCGATGCGCGCGGTGCGCCGCTACGGCGAGGGTGGCACGCCCGTGCTCGGCGTGTGCCTGGGCCACCAGTCGCTCGCCCAGGAGTTCGGCGGCCGCGTGGTGCGGGGGGAGCCGGTGCACGGCAAGACCGCGGAGGCGGAGCACGACGGGAGGACGATCTACACGGGCCTCGAATCCCCGCTCGTGGTCGGCCGCTACCACTCGCTGGTCGTCGATCCGGAGGCCCTGCCGGACTCACTCGAGGTATCGGCACGCGCAGGCGACGTGATCATGGGCCTGCGCCACCGCGAGCTGCCCGTGGAGGGCGTCCAGTTCCACCCGGAGTCGGTGCTCACGCCGCACGGAAAGCAGATGCTGCGGAGCTTCCTCAGCCGCAAGCACCCGGCTCGGCCGGGTGCGCGCGGATCGGTTTCCGGCAAGCACCCGGCTCGGCCGGGTGCGCGCGGACCCGGGTCGTGACCAACCCGGTGCTGACCGAGGCGATCGACAGGGTCGCGGGCGGCGCCGACCTCAGCGCGGACGAGGCGGCGCGCGTGCTGCGCGAGGTGATGGAGGGAGGCGCCTCGGAGGCGCAGACCGCCGCCTTCCTGATCGCGCTCCGCACCAAGGGCGAGACCGTGCAGGAGATCGCCGGGCTGGCCGCCACCATGCGCGCGCTCGCGCTGCAGGTCGAGGCCGGCGACGGGCTGGTGGACACCGCCGGGACCGGCGGCGGGCGGCCCACCTTCAACGTGTCGACCACGGCCGCGTTCATCGCCGCGGGGGCGGGCTGCCGGATGGCCAAGCACGGCAACCGCTCGGCCACCAGCCAGTGCGGCTCGGCGGACGTGCTGGAGGCGCTAGGCGCGCGCATCGACCTGGAGCCGGAGCAGGTGGCGGAGTGCATCGAGGCCGTGGGCTTCGGCTTCATGTTCGCGCCCCGGCACCACGCCGCGATGAGACACGTGGTGCCCGTGCGCAAGGCCCTCGGCGTGCGCACGATCTTCAACCTGCTCGGCCCGCTCACCAATCCGGCCGGCGCCACGCGCCAGGTGATCGGCGTGGCCGACCCGACCCGGCTCGAGACGATGGCCGCCGCCCTCGCCGAGCTCGGCGCCGAGAGGGCCCTGGTAGTGTCGAGCGCCGATGGCCTCGACGAGCTCTCGGTGTCGGGGACGACGCGGGTGGTCGAGCTGAAGGAAGGACAGCTGGCGAGCTACGACGTGTCTCCGGAGCGGGTGGGGCTCCGGCGCGCGCGCGACGGCGCGGTGGGGGCCGGCTCCCCCGACGAGAACGCGCGCGTGATGCGCCGGGTGCTCGAGGGCGAGCCGGGCACCGAGCGGGCGCTGGCCGTCCTCAACGCCGGGGCCGCCATCTACGTGGGGGGCCGGGCGGACTCCATCCGGACCGGCGTCGAGCGGGCCGGGCAGGCGATCGACTCGGGCGCGGCCCTGCGCGTGCTCGACGAGTACGTGGAGCTTACGCGCGAGGTGGGTGCGTGACGGTCCGCCTCGACGAGCTCGTCTACGCCACCCGCGAGGCGCTCCGGCGGCGCATGCGCGAGCGTTCGATCGCCGAGCTGGAACGCGAGGCCGGCGCCCAGCCCGAGGGCCGGCCCTTCTCAGAGGCCCTGTCGCGCCCGGGCACCTCGCTGATCGCCGAGCACAAGCGGCGCTCGCCGTCGGCCGGCACGATCCGTGAGGGGGCGTCGTGCGGGGACGTCGTGCGCGCCTACGAGCGCGGCGGGGCGGCCGCGGTGTCGGTGCTCACCGAGGAGACGCATTTCGGCGGCTCGCTCGCCGACCTGCGCGAGGGGCGCGCCGCGACCGAGCTGCCCCTGCTGCGCAAGGACTTCACGATCGACCCCTACCAGCTCTACGAGGCAAAGGCGGTCGGCGCCGACGCCGTGCTGCTGGTGGTGGGGTCGATGGATGCGCGCGCCCTGGCCGAGCTCCACCGCGAGGCGCGTGCGCTCGACCTCGACGCGATCGTCGAGGTGGCCGGCGAGGAGGAGCTCGACGTGGCCCTGGAGGTCGACGCGGACGTGCTCGGCATCAACAACCGCAACCTCGAGGACTTCAGCGTCGACCTCCAGCGCACCTTCGACCTGCTGGCGGACGTGCCCGCGGGCAAGGTCGTGGTGTCCGAGTCCGGGATCCACAACCGCGAGCAGATCGAGGACCTCGAGCAGGTGGGGGTGGACGCCGTGCTCATCGGCGAGACGCTGATGCGCGCGCCGGATCCGGAGGCGGCGGTGCGCGAGCTGACCCGGTCGGAGGAACCAACTCAGGCGTAAGCCGCGAGGCATCCGGCTCGGCCGGATGCGCGCGGAAGAGTTTCCCCGTACCCCTACTATGGTGCTGGATGTCGACCGTCCCTGAGCTCGACCCCTCGCAGGTCGCCGAGCTGGGCGCGCGCCTTCGCGACAACATCGCGCGCGCCGTCAAGGCGCCCGACCGGGTGCTGCGCGACGTGCTCGTGGCGCTGCTCGCCGAGGGCCACGTGCTGATCGAGGACTACCCCGGGGTGGGCAAGACGGCCCTCGCCCGCGCCCTGGCCCGCTCGGTCGAGGCCGAGTACGCCCGCGTGCAGTGCACCGCCGACCTGCTGCCCGCCGACGTGGTGGGCACGAACGTCTACAACCAGCGCGAGAACCGCTTCGAGTTCCGGCCCGGTCCGGTGTTCGCGAACGTGGTCCTGATCGACGAGGTGAACCGCGCGTCGCCGAAGACCCAGTCCGGCCTGCTCGAGTGCATGCAGGAGCGCCACGTGACCGTGGACAAGCACACCCACGAGCTGGCGCGCCCCTTCCTGGTGGTCGCGACCCAGAACCCGGTCGAGTACGAGGGCACGTACCCGCTGCCCGAGGCGCAGCTCGACCGCTTCATGGTGCGGGTGTCGCTCGGCTATCCCTCCAGCGACCAGGAGAGCGACATGCTGCTCGACCACGCCGAGCGCGACCGCGTGCTCGACCTCGACCCGGTCGCCGACGTGGCCGAGGTGCTCGCGGCGCAGGCGGCCGCGGGGGCCGTGCACGGCAGCGAGGCGCTGCGCCGCTACGTCGTGGCGATCCTCGACGTCACGCGGGCCGACCCGAGGGTGGACCTGGGCGCGTCGCCGCGGGCCGGGCTGATGCTGTTCCGGGCCGCGAAGGCGATGGCCGCGCTTGACGGGCGCGACCACGCGCTGCCCGACGACGTCCAGGCGCTGGCCGACTCCGTCCTGAGCCACCGCCTGCTGCTGGCACCCGGCTCGAGCTCGCGGGAGCGCGCGGCCGTGGTGCGCGACGCGCTGGACCGCGTGCCCGCCTTGTAGAGATGCTCCGGCCGCTCGCCACCGCCCTGCTCGGCGTGGGCCTCTGCCTGGCAGGCGCCACATTCGACTCGGCGTCGCTGTACGTGCCCGGGGTGGCTCTGCTGGCCATCGCGGTCGGCGCGACGGGCTGGGTGCTGCTGGCCGTCGCCGGGGCGACCGTCGAGCGCCAGCCGGGTCCGCACACCGTGCTCGAGGAGGAGCCCTACCCGCTTCGCATCGCGGTGCGCTCGGGGATCCTGCCGGCGCCCGGCGGAGAGCTGATCGAGCCGCTGCTCGGCTGGCCGGTGCCGGTCGCCGGGCGCTGGTCGCGCCGGGTGCGCATCAACGTGCGCTTCGGGCGCCGGGGCCGGCGCCGGCTCGAGCCGGGGCGGCTTGCGATCCGCGACCCGCTTCGCCTCTTCTCGCGCGAGATCGTGGGCGACCGGGCCGACGAGGTGCTCGTCCTCCCGCGCGTGGAGCCCGTGACGTCGCCCGGTGGCGCCGGTGCGGGCGCCGGCGAGCGTGGCGGAATGGGCATCGATCCGGGCGTGCTGGGCCGCCGCCTGGACGCCTCGCTGGCCGAGCTCGAGATCGACGGGCTGCGCCCCTACCGGGACGGGGCACCGGCGTCGCGCATCCACTGGCCCTCCGTGGCCCGTCGCGGCGAGATGCTCGAGCGCCGGCTGGTGGCGGAGCTGGACTCCGCGCCGTTGATCGTGGTGGACCCCTCCGCGCCGTCGGACGAGCAGTGCCTCGACAGGGCGGTGCGCGCGGCGGCGTCCCTGTGCGTGTACCTCGCGCGCGCGGGCGGCTGCGCGATCCTCCTGCCCGGCGACCGCCGCCCGATCGAGATCGGCCACGACATGGGCGCCTGGTCCGGCGTCCACGTGCGGCTGGCGTTCGTGGAGGCCGGACCGCCGCCCACGTCCGCGTCGCTCGGCCCGCGCGGCGGGGCGGTGATCTGGGTCACCGGCGCCGACCTGCGCGCCACGCCGCGCGCGCTCGAGCGCCTGCCGGCCGGCTCGCGTTACGTGGTGAGTCCCACGCGGATGCCCGGGGTGCGTGCCGAGTTCGAGGTTGCGGGC
>JBOGXS010000099.1:0-10295 GCA_050693815.1 Thermoleophilaceae bacterium
GTCCAGACCGCCACGCGGCGGTCTGGACCGGCCACGCGATGCTCGTCTGGGGCGGCTGCTGCCGCTTCGACCGCCACCACTCCGACGGCGCGCTCTACCGGCCCGGCTGAGCTCGCCGCGCCGCGCGCAGCGTGTTCGCGAGCAGCATCGCGCGGGTCATCGGGCCGACGCCGCCGGGGACCGGCGTGATCGCGCGAGCGCGCTCGCCGGCGGAGTCGAAGTCGACGTCGCCCACCAGCCCGTCCTCGGTGCGGTTCGTGCCAACGTCGATCACCACGGCGCCCTCGCGCACCATGTCGCCCGTCACGAGGCCCGGGGAGCCCACGGCCGCGATCAGCACGTCCGCCTCGCGGCAGACCGCGGCCAGGTCGCGCGTGCGCGAGTGGCAGTGCGTGACGGTGGCGTTGGCGCCCAGCAGCAGCTGCGCCAGCGGCTTGCCCACGAGGATCGAGCGGCCGACCACGACGGCCCGGGCGCCCTGGAGCTCGGCACCGGCCTCGCGCAGCAGCTCCATCACGCCCGCTGGCGTGCAGGGAACCATGGCCTCGTCGCGATCCTGCATGAGCAGGCCCGCGTTGGCCGAGGTGAGCCCGTCCACGTCCTTGGCCGGGTCGATCAGCGAGATGAACTCGTCCTGGTCGAGCCCGTCGGGCAGCGGCAGCTGGAGCAGGATGCCGTGCACGCGGTGGTCCTCGTTGAGCTCGCGGAGCAGGCCGGCCAGCGCGTCGGCCGCGACGTCTTCGCCGGGCTCGTGGTGAAAGGACTCGATGCCCACCTGCGCCGAGTCCTCGCGCTTCATGCGCACGTAGACGGCGGAGGCCGGATCGTCGCCCACGAGGATCGTGGCGAGGCCGGGCCTGGCGTCCATCCCCGCGACCTCCGCCGCGACCCGCTCGCGGACGCGGGCGGCCACGGCGTTTCCGTCGATGACCCGGGCGCTCATCGCTTCTTGAGCGGGGCGTAATCGGCCATCAGCTTGCGCTCGCTGCCGTCCCCGGCGAAGCGCGCGACCACGAGGCCGCCGGGCTCGACTCCAACGATCACTCCCTCGCCGAAGTTGGCGTGCACCACGTCGTCGCCCAGCGCGAAGATCGCCCCGGGACCGCCTGGCTCGGGCGCGCCGGGCGCCCCGCCGCCCCAGGTCGAGGCGGCCTCGCGGCCGGTCGGGGCGTCGACGTCGCGGTCGGTCAGCTCGACCGGGATCTCGTCGACGAAGCGGCTGCGCAGGTTCCAGTCGCGGTTGCCGAACAGCGCACGCGTGCGGGCGTAGGTCAGGTACAGCTCGCGCTTGGCGCGCGTGATGCCCACGTAGGCCAGCCGGCGCTCCTCCTCCAGGTCGCCCGACTCGATCGAGCGCGAGTGCGGGAAGACGCCGTCCTCGAGCCCGATCAGGAACACCACGCCGAACTCGAGCCCCTTGGCGTTGTGGAGGGTCATCAGGGTCACGAGGCCCTGCTCGTCCTGGAGGTTGTCCTGCTCGGAGAAGAGGGCGATCTGCTGAAGGAACTCCTCGACCGAAGGCTCCTCAGAGGTGGTGTCGTACTCGCGCCCCACGCCCACGAGCTCCTCGAGGTTCTCGAGGCGCACCTGTGCCTCGACGGTGCGCTCGGCCCGAAGCGCCTCGACGTAGCGGGTCTCCTCGAGCGTCTCCGACAGCAGATCCCCCACCCCGACCGACATCCTCGGTCCGGCGCGGGCCGAGCCCGCGCCCTCCCGCACGGCGCCCTCGGCACGCTCGCGTAGGCGCTCCATCACCGACATGAAACGGCCGACCGCCTTTACCGCGGCGCTGCCCAGCCCGGGCACCTCGTCCGGGCGCGCTGCCACCTCCCACACCGTGGCGCCGATCGTGTTGGCGTGCCCCGTCAGGCGGGCCTGGGTGGTCTGGCCGATCCCGCGCCGGGGCGAGTTGACGATGCGTCCGAAGGCCACCGTGTCGGACGGGTTCACGAGCAGCGTGAGGTAGGCGAGCGCGTCCTTGACCTCGGCGCGCTCGTAGAAGCGCGGGCCGCCGATGACCTGGTAGGAGACGCCGTAGCGGACCAGCATGTCCTCGAGCACGCGGCTCTGGGCGTTCGTCCGGTAGAAGATGGCGATCTCGTCGCGCGAGCCGCCCTCGTCGACGAGCCGCTCGATCTCCGACACCACGAAGCGCGCCTCGGCGTGCTCGTCGTCGAGGTCGCGAACGTGCACCGGATCGCCCTCGCCGAGCTCGGACCAGAGCGACTTCTCCTTGCGCGACCGGTTGTTGGCGATGACCGCGTTGGCGGCGGTCAGGATGGTCTGCGTGGAGCGGTAGTTCTGCTCGAGCTTGACGACGTGGGCGTCGGGGAACTGGTGCTCGAACTCGAGCACGTTGCGAATGTCGGCGCCGCGGAACGCGTAGATGGAGTTGTGGGTGATCAGTCCGTTGGCGATGAAGTTGTGCGTTGCCTCCACATTGAGGTCGTAGACGGGCCGGTCGAGCTCGATCCGGTCCACCTCCTCCACGAGGTCGTACTCGCCATCGGCCGTGAACATCGCCATGCCCGGGCGCACGCTCGCCGCGGGCAGGAACGGCAGGGCATTCATCAACCCGGGTTGCCTCCGGCCGAGCCGGGCGACCGAGCGAACCGACACGTCCAGCAGGTGCTCGATCTCAGCAGCTCCCTCCACCGCTTCGCCATAGCTCTTGAAGTACTTCTCGCTTCGCCAGCCGAAACGATTCTGCCGTGGGTTCATCACCCGAAAGCCCAGCTCCTCGAGCACGCGCCGAGTCTTCTCGTCGCGTCCTCCGATGGCCACGGTGTGGAAGACCTGGCTGCCGCTGCGCTCGGCGCAGAGGGTGACCACGACCCTCCGTCGCGTTCCCTCGAAGCCCTGCCACGAGTGGTGGGGAAGCTCCGTGGCGTGCCCCTCGTCGCGGAGTAGGCGGAAGCCTCCGGACTCCGAGTCGACGCTGCTGTAGACCCGGTCGAGAAGCGCCTGGTCGGTCATCAGGCCGGGCCGACCTTTACCCTGGGCCACGAACGGGACGGTCGGCAACCCGTAGCGCGCGGCGACGACGACCTCGGCCACCCTTGCCTCCGAGCCGGACTCGTGGGTCGAGATCACCCAGGCATCCGCTTTCTCGGTCATCGCCCGTGCCTGCACACCGGCGACCGACTGTCCCCGACCGTTTCTGAGCGTCCCGGTCATCCCGACGCGGAAGCCGAGATCATCCCGTCGCATGACGTATGTGCTGTACATGGCCGGCGTCAGGCCGTTGCGGTAGCCGGCGAAATGCGTGTGAGTTCCGGTGCTCACCAGCTCACGGCCTGAACGGGTCCGAATTCTGATGCCCGTCTGCCGCCTGCCCTGGAAGACGTGTGTGACCTGGGCCGGGCGCAACTCCCCGGAACCGCAGGAGGAAAGGACGAGGTCACCGGGCCTGACCTTCTCGATCGGCTTGCTCTCCCCGTCCGCGAGCGCAATCGTCGTGCCGGCGACAAGGCACTGATCATCGTCGCCGACCACGCAAAGGTTCCGGTGCTCCTCCGCCAGCAGCTGCAGCCAGCGGTACTGGGCACCGTTCGTGTCCTGGTACTCGTCGACGAGGACGTGGCGGAAGGCGCGGCGGTAGCGGTCGCGGACCTCGTCGAACAGCTCGAACAGGTTCACGCAGCGGAACAGCAGGTCGTCGAAGTCCATCGCATTGGCCGCGTGGAGGCGCTGCTCGTAGAGGTCGTAGACGTCGGCGGCGGTCTGCTCGAAGAAGCTCCCCACCTTGAGCCGGTAGGCCTCGGCGTCGAGCAGCGCGTTCTTGGCGTCTGAGATCTGGCGCCGGATCCCGCGCGGGGCGAAGCGCTTCGGGTCGATGTCGAGCTCCTCGACGCAGTTCTTGACCAGCCGCAGCGCGTCCTGCTCGTCGTAGATCGTGAAGCCGCGCGTGTAGCCGAGCCGCTCGGCGTCCGCCCGCAGCATGCGCGCGCAGGCTGAGTGGAAGGTCATCACCCACATGGCGCGAGCGCGGGCGCCGACCAGCGCCTCCACGCGCTCGCGCATCTCCTGGGCGGCCTTGTTGGTGAAGGTGATGGCCAGGATCTCGCCGGGGGCGGCCTGCCCCGTGCCGACCAGGTGAGCGATGCGGTGCGTTAGTACGCGCGTCTTGCCGGACCCGGCGCCGGCCAGGATCAGGAGCGGGCCCTCGGCGTGAAGCACGGCCTCGCGCTGGGGCTCGTTCAGCCCCTCGAGCAGTCGATCGGTCGCCACGGCGCCCACGGGGGCGAGGATATCCTCGGCGGCGGAATGCCTCGGGAACGCGCGATCCTCCAAGCCATCCTGGGCTTCGGCATCGTCTCCACGGGCCTGCACTACACGCACAACTTCGTGGAGGTTGACCGCTACGCGAACGGGCCGGCCACGCAGGTGGCCATCCTCGTGTCCTGGCCGGTGCTGACCGCAATCGGCCTGTACGGCTATCGCGTCTACTCGCGGGGACGCCGCCGCGAAGCGCAGGCCTGCCTGCTGATCTACTCGCTGCTCGGCCTGACCACGCCGCTTCACTTCCTGGAGGGCTCGCCCGACATCCCCGCCTTCTGGTACGCGACGATCTTCACCGACGGCCTGGCCGGGCTCGCGCTCGTGGCGTTCGTGGCCTGGTCGGCGCGCGGCTACAGGTCGCGCCGCGCGAACGCCACGCGGGCGGCCGCGCCCACGAGCGTCAGGTAGGCGAGGCTCCACAGCCAAAGGAGCGGACCTCCCTCCTGGGCGCCTCCGAACGGGCCGAGCTCGACGATCACGGCGGACGCCCCGGCGGCGTCGTCCGTCAGGGCGTTCAGGCCCGCCTCGTAGAGCGCCTCGAACGGCAGCAGCCAGGAGGCCACCGTGGCGACGTCCTCGAGCGTCTGCACGGCCAGCGCCTCGCCGATCTGGCCGAGCAGGCCCGCGGTCAGACCGGCACCGAAGATCATAAACACCGCGATCCCGTTGGCGGTCGCCGAGAGGAAGACCGAGCCCAGCAGGGCGAGCCCCGCGATCAGGACGACCCCGACCACAAGCCCCAGCCCCGCGCCGAGCGGTTGCGCCGGCCACCAGCCGCCCGCCGCGCCGGTGATCAGCACGGCCGCGGCATAGACGGTTGCCACGTACCCCGCGCACACCCCAGCCGCGGCCGCGAAGCGCCCCGCCAGCAACTCGGTGCGCCCCACCGGCCGCACCACGAGCGGCTGGAGGAGTCCGCGCTCGGCGTCGCCGCGCACGGCGCCCAGCGTGAGGAAGACGGCGAGCACGCAGCCCAGGAACAGCGTGGTGAACATGGCGAGGCCGAGCAGGGTCGACCCGGTGAGGACCTTGTCGTCGCCTATGCCGACGTCGTCGACGGCATCGAAGGCGGTCTCGGCTCCCAGCGCGTAGAGCGCCAGGAACCCCACGGTGAGAACCACCACCACCACGAACACCCCGCCGCCGGGTGGACTCGCGCAGCGCGTACGCCGCGATCGTGGCGACGCCGCTCACCTGCCGTCCTCCGCGCCGGGCACGAGCTCGAGGTAGGTCTCCTCCAGGGTGGACGACAGCACGCGCACCCGTAGACCCGCTCTCCCCCGGCCACCAGCCCGGCCACGATCTCGGGCACCTGCTCGCGCCCCGCGTCCGGGAAGGTGCGCGTGCCCTCGTCGAGGTCGACCTCCACCCCACGCGCCCGCGCCAGCTCGGCCGGGCTGCCGCGCGCGACTATCCGCCCGCCGACGAGGATCGCCACCCGGTCGCAGACGCGCTCGACCTCGCTCAAGAGGTGCGAGTTGAGGAGCACCGCCACGCCGCGGCGCTTCAGCTCGAGCAGCAGGTCGCGTACGACCCGGCGTCCGACGGGATCGAGGGCGCTGGTCGGCTCGTCCAGCATCAGCAGCCGCGGCGAGCCGACGAGCGCCTGGGCGATGCCGAGCCGCTGCTGCATGCCCTTCGACATGGCCTCGACCCGAACGCCCGCCGCGTCGGTCAGCCCCACGAGCCCGAGCAGCTCATCGCGCTCGGCGGGGCCGCCGGCCGATCTGGCGAGGCGCTGGTGCAGCTCGAGCAGCTCGTCGGCCCGGAGCCAGCCCGGGAACCGGAACAGCTCGGCCAGGTAGCCGAGCACGGCGCGCGCCGGGGCGGACCCGGCGGGCTGGCCGGCCACGGCGGCGCTCCCGCGCGTGGGCCGCACGAGGCCGCAGGCGATCTTGACCAGCGTCGACTTGCCCGCGCCGTTCGGCCCGAGCAGCCCGACCAGCTCGCCGGGCTGCACCTCGAGGTCCACTCCGCCGAGCGCGAGGGTCTCGCCGTAGAGCTTCGAGAGCCCCTGGCAGTCGAAGGCGGGCGCCACGCGGGGAACCCTAGGCTGCGCTGCCGATGGGGCTCCTGGACGAAGTGCGCGAGTCGTGCCGGGCGGTCGCCGACGCGGCCCTCTATGTGTCGATCGACCTCGATGCCGCGCGCCCGCTCGACGACGCTCCCCCTCCGGCGCTCGACCCCGCGCGCCACTACCTCGAGGGGGCGCCGCACGAGGTGGCCGCCTACCTGCTCCAGCTCGACGCGATCAACTTCGGGTCCGGCTGGTTCCTCACGCTGCGCAAGCGGCCCGGCTGCTCGGGCTACTTCACGGTCGCGTGGTCGCTGGCCGACCGCTGCCGGGCGCACGGTCCGTGGTCGAACGAGGAGCTGCGGCGGCTGGACGCGGGCAAGGTCGCGGCCGTGCTGGGCCAGGAGGCGGGCCACCCGCTCATGGCCCTCTACGCCGAGGCGCTCTGCGACCTCGGCCGCCTCCTCGGGTCGCGCCCGGCGCTGGATCTCGTCGCCGAGGCGGGCGGCTCCGCCGAGCGGCTGGCCACGCTCCTCGCGCGCGGGATGCGCTTCTTCGACGACCGCGGCTTCTACAAGCGCGCCCAGATCGTGCCGAGCGACCTGGCCCTGGCCGGCCTGGGGGACTTCGCCGACCTCGACCGCCTCACGATCTTCGCCGACAACCTGGTGCCGCACGTGCTGCGCGTGGACGGGGTGCTCCGCTACGAGCCTGCGCTGGCGGCGCGCATCGACGCCGGCGAGCTGCTGCCGCCGGGCCGCGAGGAACGCGAGATCCGCGCCTGCGCGCTGCATGCCTGCGAGCAGATCGCGGCCCGCGCGGGAATCACGCCGCGCGACCTCGACATCCGGCTCTGGAACCGCGGTCAGGCGCCCGAGTGCAAGGCGATCCCGCGCCACCGCACACGCACCGTGTACTACTGAGCTCAACTGTCGACTTCGTCCCGCATAGCGGCACGAACTCGACGCTCGGTGCGGCGGGGAGCACTAGCCCCCGGCCGAGTCCGGCCCGCCGCGGCGCTTCAGCGGACGGACCTCCGCCCCGCCCGGCTTGCGGCCCGTCTGCTCGACCACGATCTGCTCGAGCTCGGCGATCCGGTTGACCAGGCCGCCGATCGCGTCCGCCACCGGGTCGGGCAGGTGGGCCCAGTCGGCGTCCGGGCCGTCGGGCTTCCTGCCCTCGACTCGCACCGGGTGACCGGGGTTGCCGACCACGGTCGAGTTGGCCGGCACGTCGTGGATGACCACCGAGTTGGCGCCGATCTTCGAGCGCTCGCCGACGTCGATCGGTCCGAGCAGCTTCGCCCCCGACCCGATCATCACCTCGTCGCCCACCGTCGGATGGCGCTTGCCTCGCGCGAAGCCGGTGCCGCCGAGCGTCACGCCCTGGTACATCGTCACGTCGTCGCCCACCTCGGCGGTCTCGCCGATCACCACGCCGGCGCCGTGGTCGATGAACAGGCCGCGACCTATCTGCGCCGCGGGATGGATCTCCACGCCGGTCACCACCTTCATCGCGTTCGCCAGCATGCGCGGGGCCAGCGGCACGCCCGCCTCGTGGAGGGCGTGCGACACGCGATGGGCCAGGATCGCCTGCACCCCGCCGTAGGTGAGCAGGATCTCGGCGCGGCCGACGCTGCGCGCGGCGGGGTCGCGCTCCTGCGCGGCCGTGAGGTCCTCGCGCAGCTCGCGCGCGACACGGGTCAGCGTGGAGAAGCCGATCACGGCGCGAAGAACGGCGTGCTCACATAGCGCTCGCCGGAGTCGGGCATTATCACGACGATCCTCTTGCCGCGCATCTCGGCGCGCGAGCCGAGCTCGATGGCCGCCCGCAGGGCGGCCCCGCAGGAGATCCCCGCCAGCACCCCCTCACGCGCGGCGCAGCGCCGGGCGGTCTCGATCGCCTCCTCGTCGTCCACCGCGGTCACCTCGTCGACCACCTCGCGGTTGAGCACCTCGGGCACGAAGCCCGCGCCGATCCCCTGGATCTTGTGCGGACCGGGCAGCCCGCCCGAGATCACCGCCGACGCCTTCGGCTCCGCCGCCACCACGCGCAGCTCGGGGTTGCGCTCCTTCAGGCGCTCGCCGCAGCCTGTGATCGTGCCCCCGGTCCCCACGCCTGCGACCAGCGCGTCGACGCGGCCGTCCATGTCGCGCCAGATCTCCTCGGCGGTGGTGCGGCGGTGGATCTCCGGGTTTGCCGGGTTCGAGAACTGGGCCGGCACCCAGCAGTCGCCGCGCTCGCGGCAGATCCGGCGCGCCTCTTCCACGGCCTCGTTCATCCCGCCCATCGACTCCACCAGCACCACCTCGGCGCCGTACAGGCGCAGCAGGTTCTCGCGCTCGCGGCTCATACCCTGGGGCATGGTGAGGACGAGCTCGTAGCCCTTGGCCGCGCACACAAACGCCAGGGCGATGCCCGTGTTGCCGGACGTGGCCTCGACGATCGTGTTGCGACCCGGCTCGATCCGCCCCTCGGCCTCGGCCGCGTCGATCATCGACACCCCGATGCGGTCCTTGACGCTGCCCGCCGGGTTGTACGCCTCGAGCTTGCCGACCAGCTCGGCGCCGCACTCGGGCGCCACCCGCGTGAGCCGCACCATCGGCGTGTTGCCGACGATGTCGGCGAGGTTGTCGGGGATCGCCCCCACGAGCGGCGGAACGCTCATCGCCTCGAGGGTATCCGGCGCGGCGGGCCGCACGCTGCGCCCAAGTCCGGGCCGCTGTCCTACGCCGGCGCGGGCACGAAATGCTCGAGCCGAACATCGTCGCGCTCGAGCGCCCAGGGAATGCCTTCCTCGGCGAGCTCTCGGACCTCCTCGAGCGTATCCCCGGCGGCGGTCCAACCGTCGACATCGGGGGACTCAGACCACCACTTCCCGTCGTCGTGGTGGTGGATGACTCGGATGACTTCCATGGGTTCACGCTCAGAGTAGATCGAGCGCGTCGTCTTCTTCAAGACCAATTCCCTGCTCACGGGTCGGCACGGGTCGGCACGGGTTCTATTCCGCTCTCCAGAGCGATCCGCCGCTCTGGGCGCGGGGCCCGTCAGATGTAGTACATCTGCGCCCCGGCCTCCTGGGCCTCGCGCTCCGACAGGTCGGCGATCGTGGTGGCGCCCAGCACGGACTTCACCGCGTCCGTCGCCTCGACCCAGACCGGGCCGCTCGCCGGGGCGTCGGCGCCCAGCTCGCCCTCCAGCAGCTCAACCACCTCGAGCACCGTTATTTCCGCTGGCGGGCGGGCGAAGGTGTAGCCCCCCTTCACGCCGCGTTGGGACTGCAGGATCCCCGCACGGCGCAGGGTCGCGAACAGGCCCTCCAGGAACTGGACGGGGATGTCGCGGGCGCGGGCGATCTCCCCGATCGGCACCGGGGCGGAGCCGCCGCGGCGGGCCAGCTCGGCCAGCGCGCGCACCGCGTAGGGCGACTTCGTGGTTATCACCAACACCCGAACTGACTCTACGGTATGCAGATGCAGCCGCTGAGGCGCGTCGACCTGTGGCTCCCGCCGCTCCTCGCCATGGGAGCGATCTTCGCCTTCTCCGCCCAGCCCAGCCTCGACTCCGGCCTCGGCTGGATCGACGCCGTGGGCCGCAAGCTGGTCCACTTCGGCGAGTACGCGCTGCTCTGCTTCCTCTGGTGGCGGCTGCTTCGCACCGGCATGGGCTCCGGGCGCGCGGCGCTGCTCGCCTTCCTGATCTCCAGCCTCTACGCGGCCACCGACGAGCTTCACCAGTCCTTCGTGGAGGGCCGGCACGGCACCCCCGTCGACTGGGCGATCGACAGCGCGGGCGCGGCCGCGGCCGCGCTCGCCCTCAGGGCGCGGCGAGGGGTGGCCGCCTGATGCTCCGCCGGCTGCCGATCGAGTCGGCCCAGCCGCTCGTGGTGTTCGCTGTCGCCCGGCTGGCGATCGTCGCTGCCGCCCTGGCAGCGATGATCGTCCTCGGCTTCCCCTACGAGGGCCGTGGCGCCGCGGTCGTCGCCGGACTCGCCCTGCCC
>JBOGXS010000100.1:0-11550 GCA_050693815.1 Thermoleophilaceae bacterium
CCGGCACGCTCGGCGCCGGCGGCGCCGGCGCCGGCCGCGGCACCGTTCCTGACATGCTCCGCGGTGGCGGCGGCGGGGGCGGCGGCTACTACGGCGGCGGCGGAGGCGGCGGGTTCAGGTTCATCAACGTCGATGTTGCCGGCGCGGCTGGTGGTGGCGGCGGCGGTTCGGGCTTTGGCCCCCCGGGCACCTTCTTCGAGACCGGCGTGCGCGAGGAGCACGGCCAGGTCACCATCAGCTACGACCTCACCGACCACTGCCTGATCCACGGACCGCCGTTCCCGCTCCCCGGCCCGCCCTTCCCCGTACCGCCGGGCGCGCCCTTCCCGCCCGGCCCACCGTTCGACCAGCCCGGCCGACCGTTCAACCAGCCCGGCCCACCGTTCAACCAGCCCGGCCCACCCTTCGAGATCCCCGGTCAAAACAAGCCCGACTTCCCGATCGAGCCCGGGTCGCCCTGACGCTCGAGACTGGCAACACGAGCGGCTTCCTGCAGAAATGCCGCCGCAGCCCCCCAACGGAGCGCGTCAGCCCGTGGCGTCGGTGGCGGGATCGTGACGGCTGATCGCGGCTGCCAGCTCCGTTCGGCCGGAGACCTCGAGCTTCGCGTACACCCGCGAGAGGTGGGTCTGCACGGTGCGCGCCGAGATGAACAGCCGCTCGGCGATCTGCGGGTTGGTGAGCCCGTCGGCGACGAGCCTGGCGACCCGCAGCTCGGCGGGGGTGAGGCTCACCCAGCCGGAAGGCGGCCGAGGCGGCCGCCGCTCGCCCCGCGACGCGAGCATCACGGCCTCGTCGAACGGCAGCGCCGCTCCCTCGTCCCGCGCCGGCTCGAACCTGCTGCCGGTCGCGTCGCGTGCCGCGCCGACGGCGTGTTCGACTCCGGCACGGTCGATGGGGAAGCGCACGTACCCGACACGCGCCCGCTCGCCGTCGACGGCGGCGAGGAGCCTCACCGCGTCTTCCGCCGTCTCGCTCGTCACGACGTCAGGGGCCGCACCGAGGACGGCCAGGGTCTCGAGGGCGTCGATTGCACCGATGCGATACTCGGCGCCGAGCGCGTGACGCAGCGCCTGTCGTGCCTCGCTCCGCGCCCGGGCTCCGTCGCCGCTGACGCCCGCCGCACGCGCCAGCCCGAGGGCGGCGACCGTCTGGGCGACCGGGTTCCCCGAGTTGTCGGCCGCAGCAGCAGCCTCGTGCCAGCGTGCTTCAGCGGCCTCGAGGTCGTCACCGCCGGCGGCGGCGTCGCCCAGCACCCGCAGCGCCTGGGCTTCGAACCAACGCCAACCGATACGCCGGAAGGCCGGGAGGACGGCGGTTGCACGTGAGGTCGCTCGATCGAAGTCGCTTTGCGCCACGTCGAGCAGGGCGCCGTGCAACAGGGTGACGATCGGGAGGGTCCCTCGTGCCGTGGCGCGCGCAAGCGCATCGTCGTGGATGCTCGCAGCGTCTGCGTAGTCGCCCCGAAAGATCAGGAGGAGCGCGAGCCACTGCCGGGACAAGTCCTCGTTGAACCGCTCGTACGCGCCGTACCGCCGCGCGACGGCCTCGCGCAGCAGCGCCTCGGCGTCGTCGAACGCCCCGCGCAGTGTGTGCACGTAGCCGAGCATTCCCAGGCCGAAGCGCACACCCCAGGTGTCGTGGGCCCGCGCCCGTGCGACCGCGTCGGAGAAGGACATCGCCGCGCCGGGCAGGTCGCCTCCGTTGAGCACCGCCACCGCCAGGCCCATCTCGCCGAACTCGATCATGCGGTCGTGGCCCGCGTGCCTGAGTTCATCCAGGCCCTTCGTGAGCAGCGACTGCGCTGCCGCTGGATCGAGGAACACGGCGGCCCAGCCGAGCATGGTGAGCGCCTGGCCTTCGAGGGCCCGGTCACCGCTGGCCCGGCTGAGCTCCAGCGCTTCGGTCGCCAGATCCCGCGCGCTCGTCGGGTCGGCGGCATAGTCCGCCAGCTGTGCTGCGATGACCAACGCCGATGCCCGGGTGCGCACATCACGACCGGTGTCGGCATCGAGGAGCCCGGCCAGGTGGGCGCGACCCTCGGCGGTGCGGTTGCGCCCGACCCAGAACGCTCGCAGGCCGGCGGCGGCGCGCAGCCCCTTCTCCACCTGACCCGACCGGATACTCCAGTCCATCGCGGTGCGCATGTCGTCGAGCGTGACCGCGATCCGCTCGAGCGCGGCATCGGTCGCGCTTCCGTACCCGGGCTCGCGGGCGAAGGTCTCCGCGATCGCGACGTGGTGATCGAGATGATGATCACGCAACGCCTCGGTCTCGCCGGATTCGACGAGTCGAGATCGCGCGTAGTCGCGTACGGCTTCCAACAGCCGGTACCGGGTGCCGTCCGGGGAGTCTTGGAGCTGCACCAGAGATCGGTCCACCAGCGCGGTGAGCACCAAGAACACGTCGCCGCCCGGCACATCCGGGCCTGCGCACACCGCCGCGGCCGACTCCCCGGAGAAGCTGCCGGCGAAGACCCCGAGCCGCCGAAACACTCGACGCTCACGGTCGTCGAGCAGCTCGTGGCTCCAGTCCATCGAAGCCTCGAGGGTGCGGTGGCGCGGCGGAGCCGTCCGCGGACCCTCGCCCAGCACATCGAAGTGATCGGTCAGGGCTTCGGCGAGCGCCGGCGCGTCCAGCACCCGTAACCGGCTCGCGGCGAGCTCGATGGCGAGCGGGACGCCGTCGAGACGGCGACACACACCGACCGCAGCGGCGGCATCGCGCTGGCTGAAGAAGTAGTCCGGTCTCGCGAGGCCGGCGCGGTCGAGGAACAGCTGGCCGGCCTCGGACCTCCGCAGGGCAGCGTCCGAGTCACCACTGTCGTCCGGCACCGTCAACGGCGGCACGCGGTAGGTGACTTCACCGTCGACTCCCAGGGGTTCGCGGCTCGTTGCCAAGACGGCCACGCTCGCGCACCTCGAGAGAAACTGGTGTACCAGTGGGGCGCACTCGTCGGCGACATGTTCACAGTTGTCGAGGAGGACCAGCAGGCGTTGTTCGGCGAGCGCACGGAGCAGCAGCTCAGGGAGCGGCGCGGTGCCCGTCTCGGACACGCGGCATGCCGCCGCAACCGAGTTCACCACGAGCGCGTTCGACTCCACCGGTGACAGGTCCACGAAGACGCCCTGGTCACCAAACCGAGAAACGACGTCCGTCGCCACCTCGAGCGCCAACCTGGTCTTCCCGCAGCCGCCCGAGCCGGTCAGGGTGACGAGTCGGTGCCGGTCGAGGAGCTTGGCGACCTCGGTGCAACATTCCGTGCGCCCGATGAATGAGGTGAGTGGGGCCGGAAACGCGCCCGGGTCGAAGCTGCTCTCGACGGAGCGGTGGCTGCCCGATCCCGCGACCGACATCTGCACGAATTCTGCCAGCGTCGCCACGCCGGTGATATCGGGGTTCCGGATCAGTGACCGAGCCTCGCCCAGCGCGACAAGGGCGTGTCCTCAATGCCCCTTGTGGGTGCAGCCGTTGCGCTCTGAGGCGCAGGCGGACGCTCCGGATTCAGGCTTCTGAGATCCGACGAAGGAGCCGCATCCGTGGGGTCAAGCCGCAAGTCCGCCCTCCGACACGAGTTCTCTCCGCGCCTCTCCTCGTCACCGACTTGTAGCTTGCCGATCGTGCGCATGTCAGGGGCGAACCACCTCGAACCGGATCGCGTATTCGACGCCGAAAGCGCGCCCGGTCTCCCCGGCCCAGCCGCGCAGCATGCTGTCGGCGTCGGCCCCCGTGTGCTCGAGGTACAGGCGATGCTCTTTCAGCGACGCCACTCCACGGTCGATGAAGCCGGTCACGTCGACCGCGTGGGTCGGGTCGGGTGAGCCGTTATACGCGACCAGCGCGACACCGGCCCAAGGCTCGTAGCCCTCGTCGAGCAGCTCGGGGAAGACCCACGGATTGGCGGCGTCGCGCACCGCGTCGAGCACCGCGAGACCGACATGGCGGTGATCGGCCATGTTGAACGACGGCCCGCCCCAGGTCTCGTGGCGGTTGATCGACAGGACGACGTGCGGGCGATGGCGCCGAATGGCGCGTGCGAAGTCACGGCGCAGCGCCAGGCCGTACTCGATCATGCCGTCACTATGGTCGAGGAACTCCACGGACTCGACACCCACGGCGGCGGCGCTGGCGCGCTCCTCCGCCTCCCGCAGGGGACCGGCCTCGTGGGGCGGGATGGCGAGCCCTGCCTCGCCGCGTGTCGCGAGGACGTAGTGCACGCGCTTGCCCTCGCTCGCCCAGCGGGCGACGGCGGCGGCGGTGCCGTACTCGAGATCGTCGGGATGGGCGACGATCGCCAGGCCGCGCTCCCAGTCCCCGGGCAGCGGCTCCAGGGTCACCGCCTCACCCGCTTGTCGAGGTCGACACCAGCTCCTGGAGGCGGTCCAGACTTTCGGTCCAACCCTGCGTGTGAAGCGCCCGGCGCCCCTCTGTGGCAAAGACGGCCTGATCGACACTCAGCTCAGTCGAATCGCCCAGATCGCCAAGCGAGAACGTCACGACCGTTTCCCGATCGTCCGGGTCCGGGTCTTCCCATCGGAACGTGTAGGCCAAGCGGTTGGGAGCGTCGACCTCGAGGAACTCCCCTGAGAGATAGAAGAGAACGCCGTCGGGTGGTTGCATCGCGATTCGATAGCGGCCTCCGACACGCAGGTCGAGGTTGATACTCGGGGCAGAAAATCCCTTCGGACCCCACCACTTCGCGAGCAGGTCGGGCTCGGCATGCGCCCTGAACACGAAGGGCCGAGGCGCCGGCAGAACGCGCTCGAGGTGCAGTGTCAGCTCACCCAAGGTCCCGCCTTACCCGCTCCGTCGTAGCAACGTACACCGCAGGTTCCGACTGGCGCCGCGGCTTCCGTGCACAGGACAGCCTGGACGGAGCCAGGGGTGCCCAGATATGCAGACAGCGAGATGCTGTGCACCAGCCGCACCCGGTCAAGCCGCGAGTCCCACCTCCGACACTTCAGCCTACGGCGATCGCTACCAGGAGACTCGGGAACTACCGCAGTTCTCGTTCAATCGCGGCGGCGAATCTCCGCGCACCGACGTCATTGAGATGCAGTCCATCGTCAGCACGCCATTCGCGCACGTACTCGGGGTAACCGACGGCCCGTGCGGGCTCATATGTCAGATCACCACGCGAATCTGCGTACACCTCGTTTGGGGTCTCGTGCCCCGGCATGGGCGGTGTAGCAATCCAGACCACACGCGTGCCCGCGGCTTGAAGGATGCGCGTGATAACAGGAGCGACAGTCGAGTAGCTGCACGTGTCCATTCGGTTGCCTACGAAGAGCAGCACCGCGACACTCGGAGGAGACTCGGACACGCGAGCACCGATATCGACCAGCCAGTCGCACGGCGACGTGCCGCCATAGGCTCGGGTGTTCACGCTGAGGTAGGGCCGGACGCTCTCCGCGAACGAGTCGCCCCATACGATCGCTCCTGGTACTCGCGCCGTTGGCTTGATCGGCGCACAGGCACCGACGGTGAAGAGCAAGACGCCGAGAACAAGCAGACGTAGCGGGTAACTCCTGACGCGCGGGTCCTTGTGATCCCGCGATCGCCGAAAGCGACCCGTGGCGAGACCGCGCACCGGCCGAAGCCATGGTTCGCGGTCCCGCCCCAACAGTCGGGCCATCGCTAGCTCGTCACCAGTGCGGGATCGTTGACTGCCCACGGATTCACCCCGGCGTCGGTGACCGGCCCCTGCGGGTCGAAGCCGCCCGGGGCCGACGGCCCCGGCGAGCTGGTGTTCCCGGTCGTCGTCGCGACCAGCAGCATCACGCCGACGAGGACCACCACGAGGATTGCCAGCGCGAGGGCCCGGCCGTGCCGGACGGCTCGCAGTGCGATAGCG
This sequence comes from Thermoleophilaceae bacterium, assembly GCA_050693815.1. GTDB lineage: Bacteria > Actinomycetota > Thermoleophilia > Solirubrobacterales > Thermoleophilaceae > JACVRW01. The sequence continues at coordinate 5,855 of JBOGXS010000100.1, forward strand.
GACATGTCCTACCTCCTTCTCGGTGATGTCTGGTCGAGCATCGGGGACGTCCCTTGACGGCGGTTGGACGCGGGTTTGACTGGGCTTTGATCGTTTGGGGCGGGCACCTGCCGTACGCTCGATCTGCGGGAGGTGGTGGACCGCGGTGGAATTCCGGATCCTGGGTCCGTTGGAGGTCATCGGTCCTGAAGGGCCGGTGATCGTGCGCGGGGCGAAGCGGCGTGGGCTGTTGGGATACCTGCTGGTTCACGCGGGCGAGCCGGTGTCACTCGATCGGCTGGTCGACGACCTGTGGGACCAGCGGCCGTCTTCAGGGGCGCGAGGAACGGTGCAGAGCTACCTCTCGGGGCTGCGGAAGGTCCTGGCCGACGGCGGTGGTGTGGCGCTGGCGACGGAGCCGAGCGGCTACGTGCTCACCATTCCGACGGATTGCCTCGACGCGGCGCGCTTCGAGCAGCTCTGTGCCGAGGCGGGATCCGAACCGGACGCAGAGGACAGCCTGGATCGGGTCGAGCGGGCGCTCGGCCTGTGGCGAGGCGCGCCACTCGGCGAGTTCGCGGGCTCAGCGTGGGCCGATGCAGAAGCCGCGCGCCTCGAGGCGCTGCGGCTCCAGGCCGTTCAGCAACGCATCGACGCGCGGCTGTTGCTGGGGCGCCACGCCGAGGTGATCCCCGAGCTCGAGGGGCTGGTTGCAGAGCATCAGCTCGACGAGCGGCTCTGGGCGCTACTCCTCGTCGCCTATTACCGGTCGGGCAGACAGGCCGACGCTCTGCGTGGGTACCAGCGGGTGCGGTCCATCCTCGCCGAGGAGCTCGGCATCGAACCCGGCGCCGAGCTGGCGAAGCTCGAGCGCCAGATCCTCGACCACGATCCGGCGCTCGATCTCGCGCCGCCTGCAGACCAGGCGGTGTCGCCGACGGAGTCGCTGCCTGAAGGTGTGTTGACGTTCCTGCTCACCGACATCGCGGACTCCACCCCGTTGTGGGACGTTCACCCTCAGGCGATGGCGCCGGCGGTGGCGCGTCACGAGGAGCTCGTCGGTGTGACCGTGCAGGCCCACGGCGGCCGGCTCGTCAAGTCGCGAGGCGAGGGGGACTCGACCCTGTCGGTGTTTCCCCGGGCCAGCGACGCCGCCGCGGCCGCCATGTCGCTCAAGCAGGCGCTCGCGGCCGAAGCCTGGCCCGAGGAACTGAGCCTGCAGACCCGCATCGCGCTGCACACCGGCGAGGCGCAGTTGCGCGGTGGCGACTACTACGGCGGCGCCCTCAATCGTGCCGCTCGCATCCGGGCGCTCGGGGTGGGGGGCGACGTCCTGTGTTCCCGGGCCACCGCCGACCTCGTCGCCGACATCCTGCCCGCCGAGGTGGTGCTCCAAGAGGCCGGCACCCACGACCTGAAGGGTCTTCGACGCGCCGAGACCATCTACGCGCTCGTGGACAGCACCGTTCCGAACGGGGCGCGCGCTCCACGCATGGGCATCTCTCAGACCCTGCACGTCGGTTTCTCCGGACTGCCGGCGCGCGACCGGCAGCACCCCTTCGTCGGCCGCGACCCCGAGCTCGAACAGCTCCGAGCCTGGTGGCGCGATCCTGAGGACCCCGTCCGCTTGACGCTGATCTCGGGGGAAGCCGGGATCGGCAAGACCAGGCTCGCTACCACTTTTGCCCACGAGGTGCGCGAGGGCGGGGCGACGGTCCTCTATGGACGCGCGGTCGAGTCGGCCGAGTCCTCGTACGAGCCCGTGATCGGTGCGCTCCGCGAGTTTGTCATCACCGCCGACGACGATGAGATCGCCGGGCTCGGTGAGACGGGTGCGGCGGCGCTGTGCAGATTGGTGCCCGAGATGGCGGAGCGCCGTCCCGAGGCTGCGTCGCACGCCACCCAATGGACCGAGATCGACCGGTCGTGGGTGTTACAGGCCATCGCGGCCGCCTTTGCCAACCCGGAGCAGCAGTCGCCGGTGCTGGTGGTCCTCGACGATCTCCAGTGGGCGAACCCGCCTGGCCTGTCGCTGCTGGCTCGCCTGGTCGGACCGGGCAGCCGGCTGCGCGTCCTCGCCACGCACCGCGATCAACGCGGAAGGGCGGCCGACCACCTCGGGGACTTCCTGGCGCAGCTGCGGCGAGACGACCAGCCGGTGCGCCGGATCTCCTTGAGTGGGCTCAGCCGTGACGACGTCGTCGACTTCGTCGCGGCGCTGGCCGGTGGAGACCTGTCGTTTGCCGGTCGCGCCTTCGCCGACGACATCCACCGGCGCACGACCGGCAACTCGCTCTTCCTGAGGGAGACCCTCCGCCACCTCGAGGACACCGGTGCGATCTCACCGCCCGACGACCGGTGGCCCTCCGATCGACCGCTCGACGCGCTCGGTATCCCGGCGGGAATCAAGGACGTCGTGGCCCAGCGACTTTCGCAACTGCAGCCGACCACGAGGGCGGTTCTGCAGGCCGGAGCGGTGATCGGCCACGAGTTCGAGGTGGACATCGCGGCGAACGTGCTGAGCGCGGACGATACGCACGTCATCGACGCGCTCGATGAGGGCCTTGCGGCCGGGCTGGTCGAGGAGGACGTTCGCTCGGTCGACAGATATCGGTTCGTCCACGCCCTGGTCCACGAGGTCCTGCTGAGCGAGCTCACCACGAGCCGACGGACGCGACTGGCATGGCGAGCCGGGGAGGCGCTCGAGCGTCTCCGTTCCGAGGACCATGCCGGCGAAATCGCGCGGCAGCTCGTCGCCGGCGTCGTGGTCGGAGACGCCGGCCGAGCCGCCGAGTGGTCGCGGCGGGCGGGCGCGCAGGCGATGCGCCGCCTCGGCTACGAGGAAGCCATCCAGCACTACGAGGATGCGCTGCAATGCATGAGCCGGGCGGACGAAGTGGCTGACGGAGACCGGGCCGACGTGCTGCTCGCGCTCGGTCGGGCCGCGGCCTCGGCCGGCAACCCCGACCCTGAGCGGCGGCGAGCCGCATGCCTCGAGGCCGCCTCGATCGCGCGGCGCTCCGCTGATCCGGAGCGGCTCGCCCACGCCGCCATCACCTTCCTCGGGCCACTCGCGCCAGGGGAGGCGGACGAGGAGGTCGCGGGCTTGCTGGAGGAAGCGGCGGGCGCGCTCCGCGCCGCCACGGCCTCACCGCCCCGCCGTGCGCTTCTCGCCGAGGTGCTGGCGCGGCTCTCGGGCTATCTGTCGAACATCGACCCTGATCGATCCGCCGCCCTCGAGAATGAGGCGCTCGAGACGGCACGGCGCGCCGGAGACAAGCGGGTGCTCGCCCTTGCCCTCATGCACTCGACCCAGACGTACGCGCTCGAGCGGGACGACCACCTGAGTCGGTTGCACGAAGCGGAGCACCTCGCGGGGGAGGTTGACGACCAGGAAGTCCGGCTCGCCGCCCACTCGAGCCTCATGGCAGTGGCATTGATCTGGGCCGATCGGGACGAGTTCGACCGCCACCTCGCCGAGTACGCCCGCATCGCGAACAGCATCCGGTCACCCAGACACGTGCTGCTCAGCGACGTCGACCACGGGGGGGCCGCCGCCCTCGACGGCCGCTACGGAGAGGCACGCGAACAAGCCCGCCGTGTGTTTCGTCGCGCCCGGCGCCTGAGTGATCCCAACCTTTTGGACAACACAGCGGGCGGGCTGCTGCCCGTAAACCGGGAGCTGGGTCGGCTGAGAGTGGACGACGTCCGGCAGGCTGTCGAGGCTGGGCCGGACCACCCGGGCTTTCGTGCCGCGCTCCTCCTTGCCTTGTGCGACGCGCACGAAACCGACGAGGCGGCAGCGCTCCTGGAAACGCTGCTCGATGATCCCGCACTTCGCTCCGGGATCCTCCACCGCTACCTCCTCAGCATGCTCTCGGAGGCCGCCGCGCTGCTCGGCGACACACGCTCGGCTGCCCGACTGTACGAGTGGCTGGTCGGGGAACTCCGGCACGGCGACTGCGTGATCATCGGTCCGAACGCCTTCTTCGGCGCCGTCCGCCGGTACCTGGGCCTGCTTGCCCTGGCACTCGGCCGCGCCGGGGACGCCGTCGCGCACCACGAGGTCGCGCTCGAGGCACACGAGCGCATGCGTGCCCGCGGATGGGCCGCGCGTAGCCGCTACGACCTCGCACGCGCACTCCTCGCTCGGGGCGAGGACGGCGACGCCGCCCGCGCAGCCGAGCTGCTCGACGCTGCCATCGACGCGGCCAAGGAATTGGGCATGCCGAAGCTTCTCGAGGAAGCCGGTGCCGTGCCGCTCGGAGGTGCGACGGTGCGTGGTTGACCCGACCTGGGACTTTCAGAACCCCGCGAGCAAGGGTCGGCTCCTCGGAGTGCTCTGGCAGGGAGATCGACGCGATGCGCGGATTCGTTCAACGTCACGCTGCCAGCGAAGCAATCCGAACGGATCGTGGGGTCAAGCGGCACGTCGCCTCACCGACAGCGGTGAGCACGAAATCGGGTCAACCGTTCGGCCGCCCTCTCGAGTTGCCGCTCATACAGCGAGCTCGGTACGTTCCGCGATCCGCGCGCCGACGTGTGTGGAGCGACGTCCTTCACGACCGGGGGGAGGAATGACACAGTCGCAAGACCCGGCCGAGATCAAGGGCGTCAGCCACGTTTCGCTGTCGGTGACCGACCTCGATCGGAGCCTTTCCTTCTATCGGGATGTCCTCGGCCTCGAGGTTTTCGTCGACCCGTTCGACGGAACCGTTTTCGACGGTCGAGAGGCGCTGCTCCTCGCTGGTCGGGTGGTCGTGAATCTCCAATCACACGCTGGGAGCGACCGGTCGTGGTTCGATCCGACCCGAACGGGGCTTGACCACCTGGCCTTTCATGTGTCGAACCGGGATGCCCTCGAGACCTGGGCCGCCCGGCTCGACGCCTACGGCGTCGCGCACTCCGAGGTCAAGGAGGGCGGCGGCTTTGGGTGGATGATCGAGTTCCGCGATCCCGACGGAGTGCAACTCGAGCTCTACACCACGCGCTAACGAGCCTCGAGGCGGCGTGGGCAGACCGGTTTCACCGACGGTCTATGTACCTTCACACCGGGACGCAAGGGATGGTTCGCCCACGGGTCAGTGTGGATAGCTCAGCCGCTTCCTTACGGCTAGCGGTGATCAGGCAGCAAGCTCCACGGCCCGAACCAGCCGCACCCGTGGGGTCAAGCCGCAAGTCGCCCCTCCGACACCGATGCCTAGGGGCGGCGTGTCGCGGTGGGCGTCATTCTCCGTGAGCGCTCTCGTGGTTGAGGAATGCCCGGATTCGAGGTCCGATCTCCTCTGCTTGGTCGACGGGCAACGAGTGGCCCGCCCCAACCACGAGTTCAGCATCGACTCGCGGCATGACCGAACGCACGCGGGCCACGAGTGGCGCAGATCGATGTACCTGGCTCTTTTCGGCCACCAGCAGCAGCGTTGGAGTACGAATCGAGGCGAGCTGCTTGTCGGTGAGCGGGACGAATCTTGGCGCGCCGCGTCGGTACTTGGCCTGGCCGAGCAGGCCCCATCGCCGGACGCGTTTGTCCTCGATCGCGAGCGCGTTCATGCGGAGTCTTCGGGCAGCCCAGCGCCTTATTGGTACGGGTGTGAAGAGCGCGATCCCACACGCAACCCCGTGAATGAAGAACAGGGGGCGGACCTTCTCGATCACGGGGTCCAGCAGTGTCAGGGTCGCGGTCCGCTCGGGTGATTGCAGCGCGTAGTGGAGTGCGA
>JBOGXS010000101.1:0-5557 GCA_050693815.1 Thermoleophilaceae bacterium
CGTCCTCCTCGTCGCGGCCCTCGTCCCCGGGACGCTCCACCGCGCAGCCCCTCGGCCTGCGCGCCTCGATCGGCAGCTCCACCTCGACGTCGGCGACCTCCACGGCGAACGCCGAGTTGCTCGGGCGCAGGAAGTCGGCATCGCTTCCGACCAGCTCGAGCTTCGGCCGGTGGCCGGGCTCGAAGCAGTAGCCGTTGCCGTGCAGCTGGAACACCACCTCGCCGGTCTGGTTCAGCTCGAGCCGGTACGCGCCCCGGCTCACCAGGCGCTGCTGGCCGTCTGGCGCGACGTCCCAGAGCCGCGAGTCGAGCTGGCCGAACGGACCGGTGGTCCGGATGTCGGCGGTCACCGTGGGCAGGCCCAGCAGCAGGTAGCCGCGCCTGACCCTCGGCCCGAGCACCACCGCCGTCCCGGGGGCGGTCTCGGCCGCGACCTCGCGGCAGGCGTCGCCGCCCCCGGCGATCGGGTCGATCGCGGCGCTCGTGGCCGGATCGCCCCCGGTCGAGAGCACCGTCTGCGATTCGTCGCTTCCGAAGCGCACGCTGCCGCGCGCGAGGTCCGCGTAGCTCGAGGCGACGAAGGGCCCGCCGGCCGGCGCGCTCCGCGGGCAGGTCTGCGTGAAAGCCGTGACCTGGCCGCCAGCGGGCGCCCGACCGCTCGTCGTGCCCATCAGGTGCTCGTCGAAGAACGCCGAGCCCGCGTCGTTGAAGTGGCGGTCGGCGTTCGGCTTGTTGGAGCCGCGCGCGTGGCCGAGGTCGCCGAACTGCATCGAGACCGGCGTGCGACCGCGGAGCGCGTTGTAGATCCGGATCGACTCCTTCGGCGGGAACAGGTCGTCGGTCCAGCCGCTCTGCAGCAGCAGCGGCGCCGGATCCTCCACGTCGATGCCGTAGCCCTGGTGGAAGCCGTAGATCTCGTCGGCGATCGCCCGGGCATCGGCGGTGTACGGCTCGCCGGCGGTGACCCGCGTGAACCAGAAGTTGATGTCGGCGGTCTGGTCGGTGCAGACCGGCGGCCGCGGCGGGCTGCCGCAGTAGGTGCCGCTCGTCTGGCCGAGGGCGTAGAGGCCGTTCACGTAGCTCTGCTTCATGATCCCGAGCGGCTCGCGGCTCTCGAACCGGCCCGCCACCCCGCTGTCCAGGAAGCGGCCGTTGGGGAGCAGCGAGTCGACCAGGTCCGACCACGGCCAGCGCGGATACGCCGCGGCGATCGACAGCGACGTGCCGTCGGGACTCTGCCAGGCCGCGTAGCCGCCGTCCATGGTGCGGATGCGGTCGTCGAGCAGCGCGAGCTCGATGCTCTGCCCGCCTCCGTAGGAGATGCCGGTCACGCCCATCGCGTCGGGGTTCGTGACCCCCTGGTCGACGAGCAGGCCGAGCAGGTGCTGGGTGTCACGCGCCTCCCAGCGCTGGTCGGCCAGGTGGATGTAGCTCTTGGTCGCGAGGCACTGCGGGGTGCCCGCCGAGCCCTCCGCCTTGCCGCACGAGCGGCCGAAGCCGCGGGCGGTGTAGTTCACGACCGCGTAGCCGCGCTGGGCGTAGTAGGTGTTGTTGTAGTGGTAGGTGGTGCCGCCGCTGCCCTCGGGGGAGTCGGACTCGAAGCTCTCCTTGCTGCCGCCGTAGCCGTGCATCATCACGATCGTCGGCAGCGGCTCACCCGCCTCGGTGCCGAGCGGGAGCGTCACGTCCACGTCGAGCGGCGCGCCGTCGAAGGTCGGCACGCGGTCGGCGAGGGTGCGAGTGGGGCAGAAGAGCACGCCGTTGCGCGGCTCGCAGGCGTGCCCGAACGGCTCGGGCGGCGCCGCGGAGGCCGCGCCCGGGAACGCGAGCACGGCGAGCACGGCGACGACTGGCAACAGGCGCCTTCCCATGATGAGGTGATTCCCCGCCCGGCGCGTGGGCGAAACGGGGGAACGGCTGTGGCCGAAACCGGCGAACCCGGACGGCACTACACTCGGGCGCCCAGGATCTCCACCGCCAGCTCCGCCACCTGGGTCGGGTTGCGGCCCACCCGCACGCCCTTCGCCTCGAGCGCCTCGGCCTTCGCCGCCGCGGTGCCCTTCGAGCCCGACACGATCGCTCCGGCGTGTCCCATCGTCTTGCCCGGCGGCGCGGTGAAGCCCGCGATGTAGGCGAGCACGGGCTTCGACACGCTCGCCGCGATGAACTCCGCCGCCTCCTCCTCGGCCGAGCCGCCGATCTCGCCGCACATCACGATCAGCTCGGTCTCCGAGTCGGCCTCGAACAGCTCGATCACGTCGATGAAGCTCGAGCCGGGCACCGGGTCGCCGCCGATGCCCACGATCGACGAGTTGCCGAACCCGCGCTGGGCCAGCTCGTTGCCGATCTGGTAGGTCAGCGTGCCCGAGCGCGACACGAGCCCGACGTTGCCCTCCTTGAAGAACTGCGCCGGGATGATCCCCACGTTGGCCTTCCCCGGCGAGAGGATGCCCGGGCAGTTGGGGCCGATCAGGCGCGACGTCCCACGCTTCAGGTGGTTGTAGACGCGCAGCTCGTCGTGGGCGGGAATGCCCTCGGTGATCGCCACGATCAGCTCGATGCCGGCGTCCTCGGCCTCGAGGATCGAGTCGGCGGCGAAGCGTGGCGGCACGAAGATCATGGCGGCGTTGGCGCCCGTATCGGCGACGGCGGCGTGGAAGGTGTCGAACACCGGGATGCCGTCGACGTCCTGGCCGCCCTTGCCGGGCGTCACCCCCGACACGACCTGCGTTCCGTAGTCGCGGTTTCGCAGGCTGTGGAAGGTCCCCTCGCGGCCCGTGATGCCGGACACGCATAGCCTGGTCTCGCGGTCGACGAGGATGCTCACGCGCGGGCCTCCGCGCCGGCCGCGGCCAGCTCCACGACCTTCTCCGCCGCCCCCAGCATCGTGGCCTCGGTGTGGACGTTGGGCAGGTCGGCCTCGGCCAGCAGGGCGCGGCCCTCGCGGTCGTTCGTGCCGTCCAGGCGCACCACGAACGGCACCTCCGGCTCGATCTGCCGGAAGGCCTCGATCAGCCCCCTGGCCACCTCGTCGCAGCGGGTGATGCCGCCGAAGATGTTGAACAGGACCGCCCTGACCTTGTCGTCGGACAGGATCACCTCGACCGCGCTGGTGATCGCCTCGGCCTTCGAGCCCCCGCCCGCGTCGAGGAAGTTGGCCGGCTGGCCGCCCGCCTGGGCCACCACGTCGAGCGTGGACATGACGAGCCCGGCGCCGTTGCCCAGGATGCCCACGTTGCCGTCGAGCTTCACGTAGGTGAGGCCGCGCTCGGCCGCCATGCGCTCCTGCGGATCCTCTGCCGACACGTCGCGCAGCTCGGCCACGTCGGGGTGGCGAAACAGGGCGCTGGCGTCGATCGTGACCTTCGCGTCCAGGGCGACGACCTCGCGCGCCTTGGTCACGAGCAGCGGGTTGACCTCCACGAGCGTCGCGTCCTCGCGCTCGAAGACCTCGTAGAGCTTGCCGAGCATCCGGCCGACGGGTCGGATCACGTCCGCGGCGATGCCGGCCTCGAACGCCAGCCGGCGGCCGTGGAAGTCCTGGAAGCCGATCAGCGGGTCCACGTGCAGCATGCGCACGGCCTCGGGGTCGGTCTCGGCCACCTCCTCCACGTCCATGCCGCCCATCCGGGAGAGCATCGCCATCGGCCTCTTGGCCGAGCGGTCGAACACGATCGCCGCGTAGTACTCCCTGTCGATCTCGCTCGCCGCCTCCACGTACAGCTCGTGGACCGTGAAGCCGCGGATGTCCATGCCGAGGATCGCCTGGGCGTGCGCCTCGGCCTCGGCGCGGTCGGCGGCCAGCTTGATGCCCCCGGCCTTGCCGCGGCCGCCGATCTGCACCTGCGCCTTCACGACCACCGGGTAGCCGAGCGACTCCGCGGCCTCGGTCGCCTCCGCCACGCTGGCGGCGTGCCGGCCGTCCGGCGTGGGCACGCCGTGCTTTCTGAAGAGCTGCTTGCCCTGGTATTCGAGCAGGTCCATGGGTAGGTACTATGCGCCGCCGCCTCGGGCGGCGCTGACCCTATCTGAAAGGCCAATGGCTCTACCGAAAGACGTCAAGTTCGTCACGTTCGACTGCTACGGCACCCTGATCGACTGGGAGAGCGGCGTGTACGAGGCCTTCCAGAAGGAGGCCGACCGCGACGGGTTCACCATCGATCGCGACGCCCTCGTCCCGCGCTTCGTCGAGGTCCAGCGCGAGATCCAGCGCGGCTCCTACGAGCTCTACGCCGAGGTGCTGCGCCGCACCGCGGTGCGGGTCGCGGGCGAGCTGGGCTGGGACCTCGAGCCGTCGCGCTCGAACTTCCTGCCCAACAGCGTGCCCTCCTGGCAGCCCTTTCGCGAGTCCAACGCCCAGCTCGAGCGCTTCGCCAAGAAGTACGAGGTGGGCGTGCTCTCCAACATCGACGACAAGCTCCTCGGCGCCACCCGGCGCCACCTGCGCACCGACTTCGACCTTGTCGTGACCGCGCAGCAGGTGCGCTCCTACAAGCCCGACCACGCCCACTTCAAGGAGTGCGCGCGCCGGATCGGGAAGACCAGGCGCCACTGGGTGCACATCGCGTCGGGCTACCCGACCGACGTGGAGCCGTGCCTGAAGCAGAGGATCCCCGTCATCTGGGTCAACCGCCGCGGCGAGTCGCTCGACGGCGGCGCCAAGAAGCCGGACGCCGAGGTCAAGACCTTCCGCGACGCCGGCAAGCTGCTGAAGGCCGCGTGAGGGCGGTCTCGGTCCACCGGGACGCCCTGGTAATCACGAGCCTCATGTGGCAGACCAACGCCACCGCGCTGCGGGCTGAAAGCGGTCGCAGCGCAGCGGGCCGAGCCCGCTGCTCGCGCACGACGGAAGCCATGCTGGTCGACTCGCCCTACTACCCCGAGGAGCTCGACGCCCTGCCGCCGCTGCTGGCCGACGCGGGCTTCGAGCCCGACGCCCTGCTGGCCACGCACGGCGACTTCGACCACCTGCTCGGCAGGGTCGCGTACCCGGGGCTCGCCCTCGGCCTCGGCGAGCCGACGGTCGAGCGCCTGCACCGCGAGCCGGGCGCCGCCCAGCGGGAGCTGCGCGACCACGACTCGAAGCTCTATGTGAACCGCCCCGGCCCGCTGTCGCTCGGCCAGGTGCAGTCGCTGCCCGTGCCGGGCTCCGTGGAGCTGGGAGACGAGGAGCTCGAGCTGCACCCGGCGAGCGGCCACACGTCGGACGGCATGGTGCTCCTCGCTCGCTGGTGCGGGGTGCTCTGCGTGGGGGACTACCTCTCGCGCGTCGAGATCCCCTGGATCTCCGATGGCGGCTCGCTCGAGGAGTACCGCGCGACGCTGACACGCCTGCGGCCGCTCGTGGCGGACGCGGAGACGATCGTGCCCGGCCATGGAGCTCCGCATGGGAGTGAGGTCTGCCTTCGCCTGCTGGACGAGGACCTCGACTACCTCGACGCGCTGGAACGCGGCGAGGAGCGGCCCCGACTGCCAGACGGCCGCGACACGACCGAGCAGCGGCGCATCCACGGCGAGAACCTCACGCGCGTTTAGCCCGCCCCGGGCCCGGGCAGCGG
>JBOGXS010000102.1:0-3760 GCA_050693815.1 Thermoleophilaceae bacterium
GGTGCCGTGATCTGGATCGCCACCGCCCTGGCGCTCGTGCTGTGGCTCGCCGGCGTGATGCTGCGGCTCGGCCAGTGGGTCAACCTATTCCTGCTGGCCGCCGCCGTCCTCCTCGTCTACCAGGTGATCGAGGAGCGCCGCTCCACCGACGATTAGGCTCGGCTTACTGATCGTCTCGACCATTCGACCCGGCTAGACATTGCCAGCTACCAATCACCGTCGGCTTAGGTTGGTTCAGGCACGCCGAGGACCCTCTCGAGCGACTCAACCAGGCTCAACCACGCTCAATGACGCTCAAGCGGCGGGCAGCAGGCCGCCAGACATCCCCTCGAACCTGCCCAAGCCGACGGTGGTTGGCAGGTGGCAACAGGGCGAGCCTTCGGCCCTTACCGTGGCACGCAACCTGCGTTGGCATCGGTCACGACGCTCGGCGTCGCACGGGAGGACTGAACACGCGAGGAGAATTCGATGCTCTGGACAATCATCGTCATCTTGCTGGTCCTATGGCTCCTAGGCTTGGTCTGGGGTGGGATCGGAAACCTGATCTGGCTGCTGTTGGTGGTCGCGGCCATCGTGCTCGTCTTCCAGCTTCTCAGCGGGCGGCGCAGCGTCTGATCGCTCTCTACCCCGAAATGTCGAAGGGGTCCCGGCCTGACCTTCACCGTGACCGATGAGCTGTCACGGCCATCCGCTACGCTTGGCGGGCCGTGTCGATCGAGCCCTTTCGCTTCCTCCACACCGGTGACCTCCACCTCGACAGCCCCGTCGAGGGCCTGAGCACCGAGGCCCCGCCGGAGGTCCTTCGCGTCCTCCGCGGCGCCACCACCGACGCGTGGCGCGCCGTCGTGCGCACCGCGCTCGAAGAGGCCGTCGACTTCGTCGTCATCGCGGGCGACGTGTTCGATGCCGCCAGCCCCACGCTCCTCGGTCAGACGCGCTTCCGCGACGGCCTTGCCGAGCTGGGCGCGTCCGGCATCCGCAGCTACGTGGTGCATGGCAACCACGACCCGCTCGACGGCCGCAGTTGGGCGCCGACGCTGACCTTTCCCGACTCGGTGCATCGCTTCGGGACCGCCGCGGTTGAGGCCGTTCCCGTCGTGCGCGACGGGGTCGAGATCGCCCGCATCCACGGACGCTCCTATCCGACGCCGGCCGCCACAGAGAACTACGCGGCCGCCTTCCGAGCCGATCCCGCCGCGCCCTTCTCGATCGGCCTGCTCCACACCAACGTCGGCGACCGTCCCGGCCACGCCAACTACGCGCCTTGCTCGGTGGAGGACCTGCGCGCGTCCGGCATGGACTACTGGGCGCTGGGCCACATCCACCAGCCGGGCCAGGTGCTGGCCGATCCGCCGGCGGTCTACTGCGGCATCCCGCAGGGCCGCGATCCGGGCGAGATCGGTGCCCGAGGCTGCTATGTCGTCGATGTCGACGTCGCCGGCAGGGCGACGCCACGCTTCGTGCCGACCGATGTCGTGCGCTGGCAGCAGCTCGACCTGTCGATCGATGACGTGGCCGATGACGAGGCGCTGCAGCGCCTCTGCCGCGAGGCGCTCGGCGAGGCGGTCGATGCCGCCGAGGGGCGCTCGCTCGTCGTCCGGCTGCGCTTGGGTGGACGCGGGCCGCTGCACGCGTCCCTGGCGCGGTTCGGCTATCTGGACGACCTGCGATCGCTCCTCAACGAGGAGGGCAGCCAGGCGCCGCCGTTCGCCTGGGTGGAGTCGGTCCGCAACGAGAGCCGCCCCGACATCGACCTCGAGCAGCGGCGCGAGGCGGCCGACTTCGTGGGCGACTTCCTGCGAACGGTGGCGGCCGCTCGGCGCTCGGCTCGCACGACCGATCCAGAGGAGCACGAGCGCTGGCAGTCGATCCTGCGCTCCGCGCTGGCGCCGCTGTACGAGGAGTCGCAGCGCGGCCGGCGGCAGCTGGCGGGCGGGCGACCGACCGACGAGGCGCTGGTCGGTGAGCTGCTCGACGATGCCGAGTCACTCGGGATCGACCTGCTCCTCGCCGCCGAGGAGGAGCGCTGATGCGCATCGAGCGCATCGAGATCGACGGGTTCGGCCGCTTCCACGACGCCGGATGGGTCCTCGACGAGGGCCTCACCGTGCTCGTCGGGGCCAACGAGGCCGGCAAATCGACGCTCCTCAACGCGCTGCGCGCGCTCCTCTTCGGCTTCGAGCCGACGCGCGACGGTCGCGCCTGGTATCCGGCCCTGGCCGGTGGGCGCCGCGGAGGCCGGCTGGCGCTGGTCACCGCGTCGGGCGAGCGCTGGACCGTCGAACGACATGGCGAGAAGGGGGGCGGCGGGACCCTGGCGGTCCGCGCACCGAACGGCAACCAGGGCGGCCAGGAGACCCTCTCGCGCCTCCTGCACGGCGCCGATCGAGACCTGTTCAACAACATCTTCGCCTTCGGGCTCGGCGAGCTGCAGAGCTTCAGCAGCCTCTCGGCCGATGGCGTTCGCGGCCGCATCTACGGCGCCGGCGCCGGCCTGGGTGGAACGAGCGCCGTGGAGCTCGAGCGCCGCCTGCGCCAGCAGCAGGACGCCAACTTCCTCGTGCGCGGCAGCCAGAAGCCGTTGAACGCCCTGCTGGGCCAGCTCGAGAGCACCCGCGCCGAGATCGCGGAGCTCTCCCGTCAGCCCGCGGAGCACGAGGCCGCGCACCGCGAGCGCGCCGAGCTGGAGGAGCGCGCGTCCGCCCTGCGGGTTGAGATCAGGGCCGCGCGGGAGCGGGGCATTCGGCTCGAGAACCTCCAGCGCGCCGGGCCCATCGCCGCCGAGCTCGCGGCCATCGAGGGCGAGCTGGCCGCGGGCGATGCCTCGCTCGACACGCTCCCGACCGACGCCGTCACGGAGCTCGACCGGCGCGCGGCGGAGGCGTCGCAGGCCCGCGCCGTCGTCGGCACGATCGATGAGCGGCTCGAGGCCGACCGTTCCGAGCGCGCCGCGCTGGTGGTGGATGCCGCTCTCCTCGGCGCCGCGGACGAGATCCTCGCCCTGCGTGACGCGACGGCGGCCCGCGCGGGCCTCACCGAGCGACGCCGCGACCACGCAGCCGCCGAGATGCGGCACCAGGCCACGGTGGCGGAGCAGTTGGCGCGCACCGGCATCGCCGGCGAGGGTGGACTCCTGGCGCTCGACGACTCCATCGCCGCGGTGGAGGCCACCCGTTCGCTCGAGCAGGGACTCGCCGGCGCCCGATCCGCTGCGGCCAGCGCCGAGGAGTCCCGCCGCTCCGCAGCCGCCGAGCTGGCCGCGCGCCAGCGCGAGGTGGCTGGCGGCGAGGAGGCAAGCGAGGAACGCATGGAGGAGCGTGCCGCCGCGCTCGAAGGACTCGACGCGCTGCGGGTTCGCGCGGCCGTCGCCGAGTCGAGGATCGCCTCGTCGGGCGCACGGCTCTCCCTCGGAGCCACCGGCCTGGTCGGGATCGGACTCGTCGTCGCCGGCCTCGCCGGCGGGTTCGCGCTGGGCCAGCTTCTGTTGGGCCAGCCTCTGCTGGGAGCCCTCGTGGGCGCGGTCTTCGGCGCCCTGGTGACGGTCGTCGCACCGCGCGCCGGCGGCTCCGGCAACGAGCTGGAAGCGGTCGAGGCCGAGCGTCGCGAGCTGCTGGCCCGTGCCGGCCTTCCACCGGATGCCGGCGACGAGCGCGTCCGTGCGCTGGCCACCGAGATCGCGACCGCCCGCGCCCGTGCCGCTCTCGCCGAAGACCATCGCGCCGGCCTGGCGGCGCGCCAGGCGGAGCTCGAGCGTCGCGAC
>JBOGXS010000103.1:0-4994 GCA_050693815.1 Thermoleophilaceae bacterium
CTCGCTGATCGGCGAGCGCCGCCGCCATGCGCCGCCGGGGGCGGGTGGCGGCGAGCCCGGGGCTCCTGGTAGGAACCTCCTGAACGGCGACGAGCTCCCGGGCAAGGCCTCGGGGAGGCTCGGGCCGGGCGACCGGCTGCGAATCGAGACACCGGGAGGTGGAGGACATGGCGAGGGCTGAGCGGGTGGCGTTCTGCGGCCTCGGCATCATGGGCGCCCCAATGGCCGCCCAGCTGGTGAGCGCCGGCTTCGAGGTGACCGCCTACACGCGCACGCACGTGAAGGCCGAGCGCTTCGCCGCCGAGCACAGCGCGCGCGCCGCGACCACGCCGGCGGAGGCCGCCGCCGACGCCGACGCGTTCGTGAGCATCGTGCCCGACTCGCCCCAGGTCGAGGAGGTCCTGTTCGGCGATGACGGCGCCGCCGCCGCGCTGCCCGAGGGAGCGCTGGTGGTGGACATGTCCACGATCGCCCCGACCGCCTCGCGCGCCATCGCCGAGCGCCTGGCCCCTGCGGAGTTCGTCGAGGCCCCGGTGTCTGGCTCCAAGCCGAAGGCCGAGGACGGCACGCTCACGATCATGGCCGGCGGCTCGCCCGAGGGCTTCGAGCGCGCCCGGCCCCTGTTCGAGGCGATGGGCGAGCGCATCGTGCACGTGGGACCGGTCGGACACGGCCAGCTGGCCAAGCTGCTCACCAACGCGATGGGGGCGGTGAACGCCGCCGCGCTGGCCGAGGCGGTGCGCACCGCGAAGGCGGCGGGGATCGACCGGGACGCCTTCCTCGAGGTGGCGGGCGGCAGCGCCGGCGCCAGCGCCATGGTGAGCCTGAAGGGATCGCCGATGTTCGAGGAGAGCTTCGAGCCGGCGCTCTTCAAGCTCGAGCACATGCTCAAGGACGTGCGGCACTGCATCGCCGAGGCCCGGGCGCTGGGCATCTCGCTCCAGCTCGGAGCACTTGCGGAGCGGCTCTACGCCGCGGCGGAGGAGGCCGGTCACGGCGAGGAGGACTTCGCGGCGGTGTACAACGCCATCCGGGGGCTCACGCCCCCGGACCCCCGTTGATTTTTGGCCGGTCGCCTGCGCTCGCGGCGCCGCAAGTGCGGTTCGCAACGATATTTCCCTTGAAACGGGGACCCTATTTCGCAACAATGGCCGCCCGCGCCCCGCCCCGGTGGCAAAACGCTCGGCGCGGGTGCTTTCGGAGGTTTCCCTCGTCTATGCCAGTTGCATTCAAGGAATGGGCCATCACCGTGCGCGCGCTCGCCGAGGGCGAGCAGCTCCTCACGCTCCGCAAGGGCGGGATCCGCGAGGAGAACAAGCACTTCGAGATCGAGCACGACCGGTTCTTTCTCTACCCCACCTTCGACCACCAGCGCAACGACTGCGTCCGCGACGCCCACGTGCCCGAGCTCGGCCGCGCCCTCGAGGAGGGCGTGTGGCCCGAGGACGAGCCGCCGGCCAGGGCGCTCGTGCAGGACGGCGGCATCCCGCAGCCTGACCGGGTGCGCATCCGCTCCTGGGCGGAGGTGTCCGCGAGCTACCTGATCACCGATCCGCGTGCGATCGACGCCCTGTCGCCGTACTACGTCTGGACGACCGACTACGCGGAGAAGCGGCTGGCCTGGAAGCGCCGCCACCCGCTGCACGTGATCGTCCTGCGCACCTACCGGATCCCGCGCCCCGTGACGGTCAAGGTGCGGCCCGAGTACCACGGCTGCCGCTCGTGGATCGAGCTCTACCGCGACCTGCCCTTCGAGGGGACGCCCGTGCTCTCGGACGAGGAGTTCGAGCGCGCCTCGGAGGAGATCGAGGCGATCGCGTCGGACGCGGTGCCGGTGCTGGCCTGAGCGGTCGGCGTCGCGGAGAGCTCCTCGCGCACGCGCCCGGCCTGCTCGAGCTGAAGCCGGGCCGCTTCGCGCATGAACGGCACGGGGCGGGCGGACCCAACCGCCCGTGCCAAAGTTCCCGCCGTGTCCTGGGTCGAGTCGCACTCGCTCTCCTTCTCCGCGCGCCACGACTCCTCCCAGGTGGAGGAGGCCGCGGCCGTGCTGGCCGCGCTGGAGGTGCTCCGCGAAGAGCTCGACGGCCTCTTCGAGCGCACGCCCGGGGAGGTCGCCGTGGTGCTCCACCCGCGCTCGTGGGCGCTCGCCCTGGCCCACCCCTGGCTGCCGCTGGCCCGCTTCGTGGCCGCCCCGGCCAGCCGGCGCTACTTCGCGGGCTGGTTCGGTGAGCGTGAGATCCACGTGCTCTCGCCGCCGGCCCTCGAGCGGCGCGCGTCGGGCGTGCCCGGCTCGCGCGAGGCGCTGCTGCTCTCCCCCGAGCACGAGTACGCCCATATCGTGGTGGGCGCCAACAACCCGGATCTGCCGCCGCCCTTCTCCCCGGTCGCCTTCCGGCGCTACGTGCGCTGGGCCTGGCTGTGCGAGGGCGCGGCCAGCTGGCTGTCGGGCCAGGCGCTGCACCTGCGTGCGGCGATCGTGCGCCGGCTGCGCGAGGGCGGCCGGCCCGCGTTCCCGCCCGACGCCCGCGACGCCATGCTGCTGGGCGGCACCCTGTTCGACCTGCTGGAGCGCGAGCACGGCACCGGGGCGGCCGCCGCGCTGGCCACGAGCTCGCTGGACCGGGGCCCGCGCTCGGTGCTGGTCGACGCCTTCGGGCGCCAGCTGGCGAGCGTGGAGCGCGACTGGCGCGCCGCGCTGGATGCGCTCACCGCGGGCTGAGCGTCACAGCCCCAGCGTCTTGGCGATGATGTTCTTCTGGATCTCCGAGGTCCCGCCGTAGATCGTGCCCACCACGGCCGAGCGCAGGTAGCGCTCCATCGGGTACTCGGTGGCGTAGCCGTATCCGCCCATGATCTGGACCCCGTCGAGGGCGCAGCGCTTGGCCAGCTCGGTGGCCGCCAGCTTGGCCATCGAGGCCTCCCGCGGCAGCATGCGGCTCGGGTCCTCGTCGGTCAGCGATGCCACCCAGCGCACCAGCAGGCGCACCTGGGCGATCTCCGTGGCGAGCTCGGCGAAGCGGTGCTGGAGCGCCTGGAAGGAGCCGACCGGGCGGCCGAACTGGCGCCGCTCCTTGGCGTAGGCGAGCGCGTCGTCGAAGGTCCGCTGGGCGAGGCCGAGCGCGCTGGCGGCGAGGATCGTGCGCTCGTAGTTGAGACCGGCCATCAGCTGCGTCCAGCCGCCGCCCTCGGCGCCCAGCAGGGCGTCCGCCGGCACGTGCACCCCCTCGAGATGCAGCTCGTTGGTCTCCTGGCCCCCGAGCGTTGGGATCGGGGTGATCGTGAGGCCGTCGGCGTCGCGCGGCACGAGGATCATCGACATGTCCTCGTGGCGCTCGCCGCTGCCCGTGCGGCACACCACCAGCGTGTGGCTCGCCTTGTGCGCGTACGAGCACCACATCTTCGCGCCCTCGAGCACGTAGCCGCCGTTCTCGCGCCTCGCCCTCGTCTTCAGGTTCGCCACGTCTGAGCCGGCCTCGGGCTCGGACATCGCGATGGCCAGCGAGCCGCCTTCGACCACCCGTCCGAACAGGTCGCGTTTCTGCTCCTCCGTGCCGAAGCGGTTGAGGGCGCCGACCACGATCAGGGTGACCGCGTAGGCGCCCAGCGGGATCCGCCCGCGGGCGACCTCCTCCAGGAAGAGCGTCGCGTCCAGGAAGCTCCCGCCCGAGCCGCCGTACTCCTCCCCGATCTGCAGCCCGTACCAGCCGAGCTCGCCCATCCTGCGCGCGACCTCGTCGGAGTGGGGATCGTCGCCGTCGAAGGCCTCGCGCGACGCGAAGTCCCGGATCGCCTCGACGAAGGCCTCCTGCTCGTGCGTCAGCTTCAAGCCTTGGAACCCATCGCTGCGCGTCCGGCCGAGCCGGACGCTTGCGCGACGGCCGACTCCCTCGGCTTGAAGCGATTCAGCTCCCGCAGCGCGATGACCATCTTGTGCACCTCGTCGGGACCGTCGGCGATGCGCAGCCAGCGGCCCTGGCGCCACATCGCGGCCAGCGGGGTGTCGTCGGACATGCCGAGCGCGCCGTGCACCTGCATGGCCCGGTCGAGCACGCGCTGGTGCATCTGGGCCGCGATCACCTTGATCATCGAGATGTCCTGGCGCGCCGCCCGCTTGCCCTCGGTGTCCATCCTCCAAGCCGCGTGCAGCACCATCAGGCGGGCGGAGTCGATCTCCATGCGCGACTTCGCGATGAAGTCCTGCACGAACTGCTTCTCGGCCAGCGGGCCGCCGAAGGACTGGCGGTCGTGCGCGCGGGTGCACATCAGCTCGAAGGCCCGCTCGGCCGAGCCGATCGCCCGCATGCAGTGGTGGATGCGCCCCGGGCCGAGCCGGTCCTGCGCGATCTGAAAGCCGGCGCCGCGCTCGCCCAGCAGGGCGTCCGCGGGGACGCGGCAGTCCTCGTAGAGCACCTCCCAGTGCCCCGGCCCGGCGTCGTGGCCCATGACGGGCACCGGACGCACCCCGCTGAAGCCGGGCGTGTCGACCGGGATCAGGATCATGCTGGCCCGCCTGTGCGGCGGAGCGTCGGTGTCGGTCACGACCATGGCGATCGCCACCGCCGCGCCGTTATAGCCGGAGGTGAACCACTTGCGTCCGCTCACGACCCACTCGTCGCCGTCGAGCTCGGCGCGCGCCTCCAGGCCGGTCGGGTCGGAGCCGCTCGTGTCCGGCTCGGTCATCGAGAAGCAGGAGCGGATCTCGCCGTCGAGGAGCGGCGCCAGCCAGCGCTGCTTCTGCTCTGGGTTCCCGTGGTCGGCGAGGATCTCCATGTTCCCGGTGTCGGGCGCTGCGCAGTTGAAGGCCATGGGCGCGATCGCGGGGCTGCGCCCCATCTCCTCGCAGAGGACGCCGTACTCCCAGTTGGTCAATCCCACCCCGTACCCCTCCGACCCCGATCGCGAAGCCGAGGAGCCGGAGGGCGTCGATTCCGCCATGAACAGGTTCCACAGGCCCTCCGCGCGGGCCCGCTCGCGGATCTCGACCAGGATCTCGG
>JBOGXS010000104.1:0-16902 GCA_050693815.1 Thermoleophilaceae bacterium
GGCGACGCTCATCTCGGGACGGACGACGAGCCTTCCGCTAAGCGCGGAAAGCAAGGGGCGCCAGGCGCCCGCTCTCGCCGGAGTGCGAGCGTCGGAGTGACGGTCCAGGCGCGCCCGCACAGGACGAGAAGCGCGCGTGTCGGCCGACGCGCGCACCGCGACTGCTCTTGAGCGGTTGCGATAACGCGGGCGCCGACGGCGCGCGTTACTCCTTCCGGCGCAGGGGAGAAGCGGGAGTTGTCGACGGTTCGTCTGGCGCGAACTTCGCGGGTCTGCTGAAGCCAACGGGTCGTAGGCGATGGCGCGGGTTGCCGGCAGCTCGGGTCGCGCTACGGTTCAAGCGATGAGCGATTCGCTTGAGTTGACGGTCCGTTACGAGGATGCCGGCGATGGGTGGGTGACTGCTCAGGTTCTTGAGGTGCCTGGGGCGATCAGCGAAGGACGTGGCCGCCTTGAGGCGCGCGCCAACGTCATTGATGCGCTTCGAACGGTGCTGACGCCCGACGAGCAACTCTCGGGCGAGGGCTCGGGGGACCGCGAGCCGCTCATACTCACCGTCGGCGGGTGAAGCGTCGGGACCTCGAGCGACATCTTCGCTCGCATGGCTGCCGGTCGGTTGGCGAGGGCGGGCGCCATACGAAGTGGCGGGGTCCGGAGGGACAGCCGGCCGCTGTGCCCCGTCACCGTGAGTTGAGGGTAGGAACGGTGCGGGCAATCTGTCGGCAACTCGGTGTGCCGGTGCCTGCGAACGTCAACTGAGTCGTTCGAAGCAGCATCCGGTGTAGGGGACTGGGTGGCCGTCGCGGCGGTGCGATGGCCACCGGCTCGCCAGATGTGTCCAGATCGTCCACGAGCCTGGACGAAATCCCTGCAAACAGGGCGGCTCACCAGCAGTGGGAACGGGACCGCAAGGTTGAGGGCCTTGTGGTCCGTTTGGACCGTGGGAGTTCGAATCTCCCTGGGCGCATTCGTAGTTGTCGTAGAGGATGACTCTCCGGAGGACGGCACGAGCACGCCGGAGCCTGGGCATCGGGGACGCGACAGCCTCGAGCGTTTCCTCCCCGGCTGGCTCGAGAGCTTTGACGGCTTCGGTGTAGAGCCGGAGCAGGTCGTCGAGCTCGGCGACGAGCTCGTGGTCATCGTTCGGCAGACGGGGACCGGGCGGTCCAGCGGCCCGCAGGTCGAGACGCGTCTCGCACACGTGTGGAACCGTGGCGAACGGCAAAGCGGTCCGCTGGGAGGCTGTCCCCGATCCCGAGGCGGCCCTGGCCGATGGTGGCTAGCGACCCGACCGACCTCGCCCGCCCGCGCGTCAGCCGCTAGGCCGCTATGCGAGCTGCGGCTGCTCGCTGTCCCGCCGAGGCCGCCGTGCGGGCATGTCGAGCATCACCCACAGACCCGATGCTGCGGTGAGTCCGGCGACAACCACGATCGCGCCGCTGTAGTCGATCGCGTCCGCGGCGACGCCCGCGATCAGACCGCCCGCGACGTAGCCCATGTCGCGCCAGAAACGGTAGATCCCGACCGCAGGCGGGCGGGCTACCGGAGCGACTGCATCCGAGATCGCGGCGATGAGCGTCGGGTAGACGAGCGCCGTCCCGATGCCGAGCGCGGCCGCGGCCATCGCTGCTGCCGCGATCGCGCCGTCGGAGGCGGCGAGCAGTGCGAGCGCGGCCGCCTGCACGAGCATGCCGGCGACGATCAACGGCTTGCGGCCGACGCGGTCGGACCAGTGTCCCGTCCCAATCTGGGCCGCCCCCCAGACCGCTGGATAGAGCCCGGCGACGAGGCCGACCTCTGAGGCGGACGCCCCCTGGGCGGCCAGGAAGAGCGGGACGACGCCCCAAGCGAGCGCGTCGTTGAGGTTGTTCGTGAAGCCTGCCTGTGAGCACGAGCGCAGCGCGGGATCTCGGAACGTCGCCTCGGCGAACGCGCGCCGAAGCGGCGGAGCGCCGTGTTCGGCGTGTGCGGCGCTCGCCTGCTCTAGCGCGACGTGGTCTGCGGTGTCGCGCACGAACAGCACGGAGAGCACGAGCCCGACGAGCGCGACAGCGAAGCCGCCGGCGACGAGCACGTCGCGCGCCGCGTATTCGGAGGCGAGCCAGCCGCTGACGATCGCCGCGAGAGCGACGCCGCCGTAGCCGGCCGACTCGTTCAGCCCGAGCGCGAGGCCGCGCCGCTTAGGGCCGACGAGATCGATCTTCATCGCGACGGTCATCGACCAGGCGAGGCCCTGGTTCACGCCGAGCAGAGCGTTGGCGGCGACGACCCAGCCCCAGCTCGGCGCCACAGCGATCAGCAGCGGCACCGGCAGCGCAAGGGCCCACCCGAGGACCAGCAGTCGGCGGCGGCCAAGCCGCTCGGCGAACGCGCCTGCGCCCAGGTTGGTGAACGCCTTGGCGAGGCCGAACGCGACGATGAACGAGAGGACCGCGGCGCTCGAGCCCAGCCCGAAGTCCTGTTCGCCGACCAGCGGCAGGGTCGAGCGCTCCAGGCCGACCATCGCGCCGACGAACGCGTTGACGGCCACCAGCAGTGAGAACTGGGCTAGGTTCTCGCGGAGCCCGAGTTTCACCGTCCGCGGGCCGCTCGAGGCGGGGGGCACGGGGCTAGTTCTGCGCGCGTCTCTGGACGTATATGAAGAGCGACGCCCAGATGATGTCCTTGGCGATCCAGCACGCGACGATGCGTTTGGAGAGCGCGTCCACCCTCAGTCCCCGCGCGACGACGACGCGGTCAACTCGGGCTCGGTCAACACGGGGCGTCCGGCCCGATTTGCAGCAATGATGCGCTGCTGCTGCGCCGGCGCCGGCGGGATGTCCTCGATGAGCGCATCAACGAAGGCGTCCTCGGAGTCGAACTGGAGTGCCTTGTTGTGGCGGCGCTCGAACCCGATCGTCGAGGCGGGGTTGGCCGACAGCCCGCGGCCGCAGACCGAGCCGGAGTAGTGCGCCGGATACAGCAGCAGGTCGTCGGGCAGGCGCACCAACCGCTCGGTGAGCGACCGGTAGAGGGTACGGGCCATCTGCTCCACCGTCTGATCGCCATCAGCGTGCAGATCCGGCCGGCCAGCATCGCCGACAAGCAGCGCGTCGCCCGTCAACACGAACCAGGGCTCGTCACCCCGCGTTCGGTCAGTGACCAGGTACGCGTGGTGCGCCGTTGCGTGGCCCGGCGTCGCGATTGCCCGGAGCGTCGTGTTGCCGAGCTCGACGGTCTCACCGTCGGTGAGCGGCACGTGTTCGAAAGCGACGCCGGCGCCCGCCGGCAGATAGGCGGCCGCGCCCGTCCGCTCGACCAGCTCGGGCAGCCCGGACACGTGGTCGGCCTGCACGTGGGTCTCGAGCACGGCCACGATCGGGACACCCTGGGCTTCGGCGACGCGCACGTACTCGTCCACGAGGTCGGCGTGCGGATCGACGACCGCGAGCCGGCCCTTCGACTTGCAGCCGAACACGTACGACGCGCACGCGGAGCTGTCATTGAGGACCTGTCGAAAGAACATGCTTGCAAAATTATCAAGAGTTCGCTTGAATAGCAAAGGATGAGTTCCCGGCAGCCCAAGGACGCGCTCTTCGAGGCGATCGCAGTGATGGGCAAGGCGTTCGCGAGCCCGCGCCGGCTCGAGTTGATCGACCTGCTCGCCCAAGGCCCGCGCAGCGTCGAGGAGCTCGCGCGCGGGAGTGGCCAGTCGACCGCCAACGCGTCTCAGCATCTACAGGCGCTGCACTCCTCCGGCGTCGTCACGCGCGAGCGCGACGGCACGCGCGTGAACTACGCCCTGGCCGGCCACGACGTCCTGAGTCTGTGGCTCGAGCTGCGCGACGCATCGGCGGCTCGCCTTGCCGAGGTGGAGCGGGCCGCGCGGAACTATCTCGGCGACGAGGTCGAGGCGATCAGCCGCGACGAGCTCCTCATGCGGCTCGGTCGCAACGACGTCGTGCTCGTCGATGTGCGCCCCTCGGAGGAGTTCGACGCCGGCCACATCGACGGCGCCGTGTCGATCCCGCTCGACGAGCTCGACGAGCGACTCGCCGAGCTGCCCCCCGACAGCGAGATCGTCGCGTATTGCCGCGGCGCGTTCTGCGCATACGCCCACGAGGCGGTCCGTGCGCTGCGCGCGGCGGGCAGGCCGGCGCGCCGCCTTGACGGCGGCTGGCCCGAGTGGCAACTGGCCGAGCGGGCGCAGCCAACACCGACCTAGTCCCGAGCCGAACGGAGATCGCCATGAGCCCAACGCCGACACGGACGCTCGACACACAGGAGCTCGAGCAACGCGTGAAGCACATGTACGAGGAGGTTGCGCGCGACCCACACGGCGACTTCCACTTCGAGACCGGGCGCCCGCTGGCCGAACGCCTGGGCTATCCCCCCGCCGACCTCGACCGCATCCCGGCCGCGGCAATCGACTCGTTCGCCGGCGTCGGGCACTTCCTCGACCTGGCCGCCATCGAGCCAGGCGAGACGGTGCTCGACCTGGGCAGCGGCTCAGGCATGGACAGCTTCCTGGCCGCACTCGCCGTCGGGTCGGACGGACACGTCGTCGGCGTCGACATCACCGACGAGCAGCTCGCGAAGGCGCGCCGTCTCGCCGCGGAGGCCGGGACCGACAACGTCGAGTTCCGCGAGGGCTACATCGAGAACCCGCGAGTCGACGCGGAGGCGTTCGACTGCGTGATTTCGAACGGCGTGATCAACCTCTCGCCCGACAAGCCCGCGGTCTTCGCTGCGGTGGCGCGGGCGCTGCGGCCCGGTGGCCGCCTGGCGCTCGCGGACATCGTGTCCAGCCAGCAGCTACCCGAGGGGGTCACCTGCGACGCGTCGCTGTGGGCCGCCTGCATCGGCGGGGCCATGCAGCGCGACGGCTACCGCGAGGCGATCCGGGGTGCCGGCCTCGAGATCGTCGATTGGCAGGAGAACGAGCAGTACCGGTTCGTCTCCGAGCGCGCCGACAACGCGGTGCGCAAATACGGCGTCAAGAGCATCTCGCTGCTCGCGCGGCGCCCTGTGGGGAGGGATGTCCGCAGTCTCGGCGACGCCGCGCAGGAAGAAAGTCAGCCAGCCCTCCCAGTCGCCTCGAAGACGGACGGCCATCAGGCGGTCGTAGTACTCCGTCCGATGGAGCTTGAAGTAGTGGCTCAGATACAGGAGCGGCGCACGCAGAACCCCGCTGTGCACCAGCAGAAACGTGATGAGCAGTCGATGCGCCGCGCATGGAGTCAGGCCGGCCGCAGTCGCAGCGTGTCGGGATCGAGGCGGACGTCGGCCTGTCGACAGACCGGCGGACAGCCCGGTCCGTTGGGCCGGCGGCGGCGGACTCGGACGCGGAGCGAGTCGCGCGCGATCGCGTCGCCGCGCCGGTTCATGACGACGATCCGCACGCGCACCCGGTCGCGGCCCCGAACGCTCGCCGGCCCCAGCGTTGCACGCGCGGCTGGCAGGGCGACGGTACGACAGCGCCCGCCTGCGCAGATCCGGACGCGGCTCGCCTCGCTTGCCTCTGGGCGCAAGCCGCGCAGGTGCACGGTCGTGCCCGAGACGCAACCGATCTTCGTGCAGGCCCTGACGCCCCGGTCCTGCCCGGTTCGGTCGCCGCCGCCCTCGGCGGTCTGACTTCCGCAGCCGCCGGCGACCAGAAGCAGGCCCGCCCCCAGCGCCGCCGGCGCAACCACGCACGCGCGAATCATCGAGCCCTCCGAGTACCCGCGCGGCCCCGGCAACGCGCTGTACCTTTCGGCAGTCCGACCAAGGCCGGCGGCCCGGGAGGCGGAGGTGTCAGCGCGCCGACCGGGGCCATGCAGCTCGCCGAGCGCCAAGCCTAGCGCCGCGAGCGGCGGCGGGCGGCGAACGAGATGATGAGGGCCAGGCTGCCGACCAGCATCACCGATGCGATGAGCAGCAGCCTGAAGTCCGCCTCCTCGGTCCGGGCCATCTTGCTCATCATCCAGGCGACTCCGACCGTGGCCACGCCCAGGACGAGGAGATACGCGAGAAGATGCGCGAAGCGTCTGGAGCGGTGGTTGACCTCGGAGCTCATGGCGCTTCGAGGTTCGTACCCGCTTCCCCCGGAAACCGGCCGGCGAGCGTCGGCCGGCTGACGTCAGCGGCGGCGGGCGCCCGGTCCCGGGTCGGTGAGCGTGCCGCCGCGGGAGCGCCTGATCGCGTAGACGATTCCGGTGGCGAACGCCACCGAGAGGATGATCCCGCCGTAGCCGCGACCGAAGATGAGCCACGTCACGAGTCCGGCGAGGAACGAGCCGGCAAGGCCGATCAGGATCGTGGTGCCGAGTCCCATCGGGTCCGGTCCGGGCAGCGCCAGCCTGCCGAGCCCGCCGACGATCAGGCCGCTGAGAACGAGCAGGATCAGATAGAGGAGGACGTCCATGGTCGGCCCCTACCCTGATCGAGGGAGTCCGAAAAGAATGAGTTCGACCAAGCTCGCGTGTCGCCTCGCCGGGCATCGCTGGCGCTTCTGGCGCGAGCGCGCCACGGTGCGCTGGACCTGCGCGCGGGGATGCGGCGCCGGTGGCGCGCGCGAGTACGAGAGCCCCGCCGCCGCGAGCCTGCACCTGCGCCACTACTCCCGGCGCCCGCCGCCGCCCTCCGGCCGCCCTGGGCGGGGTGGTCGAGCGACGCCGGCGAAGCGAGTAGCCGCGCCGGCCCGGAGCACGTTGGCCTCCTGACACCCCGCGGGGCGCGCGCCCGGCCGCGGGTATCTGCTCGGCATGCTCGCGCAGGCCGCCGCCCGTCGTCCCGAGCGCACCGCCGCCGTGGTGGTGGCGGGGATCGCGGCGGTCCTCATCGCGTTCGAGGGCCTCCACGACGTGGCGCAGACCGGCCTGAACGGGCTCACGCTCGGCTCGATCTACGCGCTGGGAGCCGTCGGGCTCACGCTCATCTACGGGATCCTCAAGCTGGTCAACTTCGCGCACGGCGACTTCCTTACGTTCGGCGCTTACATGGCCTTTCTCGCCAGCGTGACCTGGGGACTGCCGCTGGTCGCGGGAATCGTGTTCGCGATGGCAATGACAGCCGTGCTCGGGCTCTTCTTCGAGCGCACGATGTGGGGCCCGATGCGCGACCGCAGGGCCGGGCTGCTGCAGCTCCTGCTGATGGCGATCGGCCTCGCCTTCCTGATCCGCAACGGCATCCAGTACGCCTGGGGCACCCAGGTCCGCTCGCTCGACGTGAACGTGACCGACACGGTCCAGTTCATCGGCCTGCGGCTCGGGCGGACCGAGCTGATCGTGATCGCCGTCGGCGTCGTGGTGCTGGTCGCGGTCGGCCTGCTGCTGCGCCTGACCCTGCTCGGCAAGCGCATGCGCGCGCTGTCCGACAACCTCGACCTGGCCGAGACGGCGGGCATCGACACCGAGCGCGTGGTGCTCTACACGTGGCTGTTCGCCGGCGGGCTCGCCGGCCTGGCGGGCGTGCTCGCCGGGGCCATCACGAACGTCCAGCCCGAGCTCGGGTTCGCCTTGCTGCTTCCGATCTTCGCGGCCGTGATCCTGGGCGGGATCGGCGACTCCTTCGGCGCCCTGGTGGGCGGGCTGGTGCTGGGCGTGGTGACCGAGTGGTCCACGCTCGTGATCGACTTCCGCTGGAAGATCGCGGTCGGGTTCGGGGTCCTGATCCTGGTCCTCATCGTGCGCCCGCAGGGCATCTTCGGGAGGGCCCGGGCGCTGTGAGCGAGCTGGCCCCCTTCGCGATCAGCCTCGACGCGTTCACGGACCTGGGCTTCTGGACGGGCGTCGGCGTGCTCGCCGGCACCTATACGATCTTCGCGCTGGGCCTGCAGATCAACGTGGGCTACACGGGCATCGTGAACTTCGGCCAGGCCGGGTTCATGGCGGTGGGCGCCTACGCGATGGGCATCCTCGTCGTGAAGGCGGGCTGGTCGTTCTGGCTCGCCCTGCCCGCCTCGGTTGTGGTGGCGATCCTGTTCGGGCTGATCGTCGGCCTGCCGTCGCTGCGGCTGCGGGCCGACTACCTGGCGATAGCCACCATCGCCTTCGCGGAGATCATCCGGCTCTCGGCCCAGAACGCGCGCGAGCTGACCGGCGGAAACCAGGGCCTGTTCGGCTTCGAGGGCGAGTGGGCGGACGTGTCGGAGACGATCGAGGGCTGGCTCGAAAGCGCCGGCTGGGACAACCCCGAGACGCTGTTCCCGCTCCTGCTGGTGACCTGGGCGGTGGCGCTGCTCGCCACCGCGCTGCTCGCCGGGCTGCAGCGGACGCCCTGGGGCCGCGTGCTGCGAGCCATTCGTGAGGACGAGGACGCCGCCCGCGCGCTCGGCAAGTCCACACTCGTGTACAAGCTCCAGTCGCTCTCGATCGGCGCAACCCTGGGCGCGATGGCCGGCTGGTTCCTGGCGCTCAACCTGAACTTCCTCAACCCGAAGGAGTTCGAGCCGCTGATCACCTTCCTGGGCTTCGCGGTGCTTGTGCTGGGCGGCCTCGCGAACTACTGGGGCGTGGCGATCGGCTCGATCGTACTCTGGACGATCCTCGAGGGCACCCGCTTCATCGAGCTGCCGATCTCCGCCGAGCGGGAGGCGGCCGTGCGCTTCATGATCGTGGGACTGCTCCTGATCCTGCTGATGGCGTTCCGCCCGCAGGGGCTGTTCGGCAAGCGCGAGGAGATGGTGCTCGGTGACTGAGGCCACCGCCGGCGACGGCGAGATCCTCCAGGTCGAGGGACTGGTCCGCAGCTTCGACGGCATCCACGCCGTCGACGGCGCCTCGCTCCGCGTCCGGCGCGGCTCGATGACCGCCCTCATCGGCCCCAACGGCGCCGGCAAGACCACCCTCTTCAACGTGGTCACGGGCTTCTACCGGCTCGAGGCCGGCTCTGTGCGCTTCGACGGCGCCGAGGTCGGCCGCAGCACGCCGCAGGCGCTCGCGCGCAGGGGGATGGTGCGCACGTTCCAGATCACCAAGGCGCTCGCGCGCATGCCCGTGATCGACAACGTCATGCTCGCCGCACCAGACCAGCCCGGCGAGCGGCTGACCTCGCTGCTCCTGCGCCCCCGGGCCGCCCGGCGGCGCGAGCGCGAGGTGCGCGCGGAGGCGCTCGAGCTGCTCGAGTTGTTCGACCTCGCCGGACTCGCCGACGAGTACGCCGGCACGCTCTCCGGTGGCCAGCGCAAGCTGCTCGAGCTGGCCCGAGCGCTCATGACCCGCCCCCTGCTCCTGATGCTCGACGAGCCCATGGCGGGCATCAACCGCACGCTCGGGACCAGGCTGCTCGAGCACATCGAGCGGCTGCGGGTCGAGCAGGGGATCACCTTCCTCTACGTCGAGCACGACATGGACGTGGTGATGGGCCACTCCGACCGTGTGATCGTGATGGCCGAGGGGCGCGTGATCGCCGAGGGCGAGCCGGACGAGGTGCGCAGCGACCGGCGGGTGATCGACGCCTACCTGGGTGGCGACGCGGGCGCGCAGCCCACATGAGCGTCCTGGCCACCGAGAAGCTGGTGGCGGGCTACGTGCCCGAGGTGGACATCCTCACCGACGTGTCGATCGAGGTGAACGACGGTGAGGTGGTCACCGTGATCGGGCCGAACGGGGCCGGCAAGTCGACCCTGGTCAAGACGATCTTCGGCCTTCTGCGCCCACGCACTGGACGCGTCCTCTTCCGCGGCGACGAGATCAGCGGTCTCAAGCCGCACTCGATCACCCGCCGCGGGCTGGCCTACGTGCCACAGCTCGACAACGTCTTCCCCAGCCTGACGGTGCGCGAGAACCTCGAGATCGGGTCGCTCGACCAGAACCGCACCGACGAGCGGATCGAGCAGATGCACGAGCTGTTTCCCCGTCTCGGCGAGCGCCCGCGCCAGCCCGCCGGCACGATGTCCGGCGGCGAGCGCCAGATGGTGGCGATGGCGCGCGCCCTGATGGCCGAGCCGCGGGTGTTGTTGCTGGACGAGCCCTCCGCGGGCCTCGCTCCCGCGTTCGTCGAGGCGATCTTCGAGAAGATCGCCCAGATCAACCAGACCGGCGTGACGATCGTGATGGTCGAGCAGAACGCCCGCCGGGCGCTGGCGATGTCCGACCGCGGCTACGTGCTGGAGACCGGCGCCAATCGCTTCGAGGGCCGCGGCAAGGACCTCCTCGAGGACGAGGAGGTCGCTCGCCTGTACCTGGGCGCGGGAGCTACTCGCTAGACGCGCCCTCCAGCGGCACCTCGTCGACGTTCCTCACGTCTCCGCCCTCGTAGAGGAAGATGTCGTAGACGCCGGCCGTGGGGTCGCCGTCTCGGTTGAGGTCGATCGGGCCCGATGCACCCTGGTAGTCGATGTCGTCGCCCCGCTCGAGCGCCTCGATCGCCTGGGGCAGCTCCTCCCAGGTGAACTGCTCGCCCCCCGGACCGCTGACGGCGCGCACCTGCTCCGCCATGTCGGCGCCCTCGGTGGAGCCCGCCGCGACCGCGGCGAGGTAGCAGAGCATGACCGCATCGAAGTTCTGCGCGTCGAAGGTCTGCCGCTCGGGCCCGGGCGCCTCCGTGAACAGCGTGTCGAACGCCCCGGCCGCGGCGCTCTCGTCGGGAACGCCGGGCGCAGTTCCGCGCATGCCCTCGACGACCTTACGGCCTACGTCCTCGGGCAGGCTGCCGGACTTGAGGCCGTCCGTGACCCACGTCTTCGACGGATCCCAGTTGCCCGTGCGGAAGAGCGCGGGGCCGACCTTGGAGAAGGTCTCGGGGAAGTCGATGATCACGAATGCGTCGGGGTTGCCGCGCACGATCTGCGCCGCCTCCGAGTTGTAGCTCGGCTGCTGCGGGTCGTAGATCACGCGCTGTCCGATCGTGCCGCCCTGCTCCTCCCAGGCCTCGCTGAAGGTGTCGGCCAGGCCCGTTCCGTAGGCGTCGTTGCGCGCGCCGATGTTCACGACCATGCCTTCGGCGCCGCCGAGGTCCTCGGCGACCACGGTCGCCAGCGCCGGTCCCTGGAAGGAGTCCGGCGGGGCGGTGCGGTTCACGAGCCCGTCGTCGTCGAGCCCGGTGATCTCGTCGCTCGTCGAGGCGGGCGAGATCTGCAGGATCTCCTCGCGGATCGTGACCGAGCGGGCGACCGGGATCGTGTCGGCCGAGGCCCACGCCCCGGCGATGCAGCTGGCGCCCTCGGCGACCGCCTTGCGAGCCGCCTGCACGGACGCCTGGGGCTGCGTCTGCGTGTCCTCGTGCGTGATGCGCACCTGGTGGTCGGCGCCGGCCTCCTTCGCCGCCTGGCGGATCTCCTGCACGGCCAGGTCGGCCGCCTTGCGGCCGGGTGGGCCGAAGTCGGAGAGGTCTCCGGTCAGCGGCACGAGATCGCCGATGACGAGCTCGAGAGAGGCCTGCTCGCCCGTGGGCTCGCCTCCACCGCCATCGTCGTCGTCGTCGCCGCAGGCGACCAGCCCGAGGACCGAAACGGCCAGGAGAGCCGGGAGCCACGTCCGTGGTGAGGTTGCCATCTCAACTCCTTCTCGCTTGCCGCAGCGATACCCGTGACCGTCGTCGGTCCCCAGCGAGCGTCGGCAGGCCTACAGATGACTTGTCAGCCAGCCGACCGGAAGCGATCGGCGAGCGCCCCCTCGAAGCGAGTCACGCCGTGCGGTTGCCCGCCCGCTCGCGCAGCGCGTAGCGGTCGTGGCCGACACGCCGCACGACGCCCTCGCGCATGAGCTCCCGCAGCGCGATGTTCGCCGAGCACGCCGCAGGCGCGATCGAGGTCGAGCGCTCGCTCCACGAGGGCTTCTTCGGTGAGTTCGGGCTGAGCGACGAGGAGGTCGCGGCGGTGCCCATGGCGCCGACCAACCTCGCCTACACGAGCTACCTGCTGGCCACCGCCTATGGGGGCTCGTTCGCCGAGCTGCTCGGCGCGCTGCTGCCCTGCTACTGGATCTACTGGGAGGTGGGCAAGGCACTTCACGACGAAGGCTCGCCCGATCCCCTCTACCGGCGCTGGATCGAGACCTACGGGGGCGAGGAGTTCGCCGCCGTCGTCCGGGCCGTCCTGGCGCTCACCGACCGGCTCGGGGACGAGCTGAGCGCGAGCGAGCGCGAGCGGGTCGCCGCCCACTTCGCCACCACCAGCCGCTACGAGTGGATGTTCTGGGAGATGGGCTTTCGCCGGGAACGCTGGCCGACCGAGCTCAGCCGCTCCAACCCTCGATCAGGCGCTTGAGCGTGGAGAGGAATTGGGCAGCCAGCGCTCCGTCGAGGGCGCGGTGGTCCCACGACATGCACAGGTAGGCCATCGGCCGAACGGCGATGCTGTCCCGGCCGTCGGCGTCCGTCACCGCGACCGGTCGCTTGACCACCGCCTCGAGGTCGAGGATCGCCACCTGCGGCTGGTTGATGATCGGGGTGGCCAGCAGGGCGCCGAAGGCCCCCGGGTTGGTGATGGTGAAGGTCCCGCCGGTAACGTCGTCGGGCGAGAGCTGCTTGCGGCGCGCGCGCTCCGCGAGCTCCCCGATCCGGGTCGCCAGGCCCTCGTGCGAGAGCTGGTGGGCGTTTTGGAGCACCGGCACGATGAGACCCTCGTCGGCGAGCGACACCGCTATGCCGAGGTGCACCGCGTCGTGCACGGTCAGCAGCTCGCCGTCCAGCGTCGCGTTGAGGCCCGGGTGCTCGCGCAGCGCGCCGATCGTCGCTCGGGCGACGAACGGCAGGTAGGAGCGCCGGCCCCGGGCCGCCTCGATCCGGCTCATGTCCGCCTCGACGATCGTGGTGCAGTGCGCGGCCGTGCGCAGCGAGCGCAACATGTGCTCGGCGATGCGCTTGCGCATCACGGGCAGCTCGCGGGCGGCCGGTTGCCCGACTCCGTCCGGCATGGGCGCCGGCTCCTCGCGGTAGGGCGACTCCATGTGCAGCGCGGGCTCTGGCGCCGGCTCCCGATCCGGCGCGAGCGCTCCCCCCTCCGCCTCGCGCAGGTAGGCGACCACGTCCTTCTTCGTCACCCGCCCGCGCCGTCCGCTGCCCTCGATGCGCGAGAGGTCGAGGTCGTGCTTTTCGGCCATGCGCCGCACGACCGGCGTGACGGGCGGACCGCCGCCGTTCCCGCCCGACACCGTCTCCTGCCTCGCCGCCGGCTTCTGCGGCGCCACCGGCTCCTCGGGCCCGGCCGCCGTCTGGATGGTCGCGAGAACCGTCCCCACGTCGACCGTCTCGCCGACGCCGACCAGCACCTCCTCTAGCCGGCCGGCGACCGGTGCAGGCACCTCGGTGTCGATCTTGTCGGTCGAGACCTCGACGATCGGCTCGTCGGCCTCGACCGGGTCGCCCGGCTGCTTCTTCCACTCGACGACGGTGCCCTCGGCCACCGAGACGCCGGGCTGCGGCATCGTGACCTCAATATGAGAGGAGCTCACGGCAGGCCTCCTTCACGTCCTCCACCTGGGGAAGCACCGCCCGCTCGAGCGGCGGGCTGAACGGGATCGGCACGTCGGGGGCGGTCACCCTCACCACGGGGCCGTCCAGGTCCTCGAAGGCCTCCTCGGCGATCAGCGCCGCGATCTCGGCGGCCACGCCGCAGGAGCGGGTGGCCTCCTGCACGAGCACGACCTTGCTGGTCTTGCGCACGCTGGCCAGCACCGCATCACGGTCGTAGGGGTAGAGCGAGCGCAGGTCGAGCACCTCGATCGAGGCGCCGTCGAGGTCCTCGGTCGCCTCGAGCGCGGCCAGCACCATGGCCCCGTAGGCGATCACGGTCAGGTCGGCGCCCTCGCGCGCCACGCGCGCCTGGCCCAGCGGCGTCTCGTAGCGCCCTTCCGGAACCTCGCCTCGGGCACGCCGATAGAGGTGCTTGTGCTCCATGAAGACCACGGGGTTCGGATCCCGGACGGCGGCGGCGAGCAGCCCCTTCGCATCCTCGGCCGTGGAGGGAGCCACCACCTTGAGCCCGGGCGCCTGCAGGAACCATGCCTCGGGATTCTGGGAGTGGAATGGCCCGCCCGAGAAACCGCCGCCCGAGGGCAGGCGCACGGTCATCGGCACCGCCAGGCCCTGGCGGTAGTGGAGCTTCGCGGCCACGTTCACGAGTTGATCGAATCCGCACGAGATGAAGTCGGCGAACTGCATCTCGCACACCGGCCTCAGACCCTCGACCGCCGCGCCGACCGCGGTGCCGATGATGGCGTTCTCGGCCAGCGGGGTGTCCCAGACACGGTCCGCCCCGAACTCCTCGATGAAGCCGTCGGTGACCTTGAAGGCGCCGCCGAAGCCGCCGATGTCCTCGCCGAGGCAGAACACGGACTCGTCCGCGCGCATCTCCTCGCGCAGCCCGTCGGAGATCGCCTCGAGGTAGGTCAGCTCAGGCACGCTCGGCCACCCAGCGCGACCAGCGCGCCTCGCCGTCGCCGAGCTCGGGGTCGGCGTCGGCGAACACGCCCGCCGCGGCGGTGCCCGGATCGGGCATCGGCTGCTCGAGCGCCCAGGCCGTCTCCCGCTCGAGCTCCTCCTTGACCGACGTGCGGATCGCCTCCACGTCGATCCCCTCGCCGCCGAGGCGCTCCTCGTAGCGGCGGATCGGGTCGCGCGCCTCCCACTCCTCGAACATCTCCTTTGGCACGTAGCGCATGTCGTCGTGCGCGCCGTGGCCGTGCATGCGCATCGTCTCGGCCTCGATCATGGTCGGGCCGCCGCCGGAGCGCGCCCGCTCGCAGGCCTCGGCCGCGGCGTGGAAGACCGCCTCCACGTCGTTGCCGTCGACCTTCACGCCGGGGAAGCCGTAGCCCGCGGCGCGCTCCACTGGGTCGACCGCGAACTCCAGCTCGTTGGGCGTCGAGTAGGCCCAGTGGTTGTTCTCCAGCACGAACACGACCGGCAGCTGCCGGATGCCCGCGACGTTCATGGCCTCGTGCCACTGCCCGTTGGCCGTGGCGCCGTCGCCGAACCAGGTCATCGCCACGCGCGGCTCGCGGCGCATCTGGAAGGCGATCGCCAGCCCGCATGTGACGAGCGCCATGTCGGGCAGCATCGACACCATCTGGACGCAGCCCAGGCGCTGGTCGGCGAAGTGCATGTTGGCGTCCCTGCCGCCGCTGACGCCTGTCGCGCGGCCCATCATCTGGGCCAGCACCCGGCCGGGGGTCACGCCGCGCAGCAGATGCGCCCCGAGATCCCGGTGCAGGATGCAGAGCCGGTCACGCGGACCGAGCGCGAACGCCGGACCGACCGCCGTCGCCTCCTGGCCGCGGCCGTCGTAGAAGGAGCCCGGCACCTTGCCCTGACGGTAGAGCGTGAGCGACCGCTCCTCGGTGGCCCGCATGAGCAGCATGAAGCGCAGCAGCGCTCGCCGGTCGTCGCTGGCCAGGGAAGGCGCTCGCCCTTCGCCCTCACCCTCGACTCCGGCTTGTCTGGCTGGTGCCTTGGCCATGGCTCGCCCTTCTAGGTACCCGTAAAACGGGCGTTCATCACGACTCGTGATGCGCCGCTGACGGGGCCCGGCCCCGGGCGCCACGAAGCTGCGCGCGACGGCCGGTTGCCCGAAAGCCGAGCGGGCGGCACGCGCGCCGCCGTTCACGGGGTTCTCGGCGAACTCGACCGGGCCCACCGGCTGGCCGTCCGACAGGCTCAGGACCAGGGCCCGGACGCGGGCCGGGCCCCCGTCGCATCCAGTGGAGCGTTCTGGCGCCCGCGCAAGGTTGCCGCGACCTCGGGGAACCGTCCTGCCCAGGGGTTGCTATGCAACACCAGACCAGGACGGTGCCCGGCCGAGCGCACCATCGGAATGCTCAATGAGACGCGAGAGGGGGCGGGCCAACTGGTGGATCCCGGGCTGGCTCGACGGGCTGCTGCCGCGGCACGACGCCGAGCCGCGGCGCTCGCCCACGCCGGTCGAGGGAGGCCGGTGAGTGCCATGGCTAACCGCGCCCCATGGTCGTCCATGGCCTGACTCAGCCCAGTGCGGCGGCGATGTCGGAGACCTTCTGAACGAGACGACGGGTCCCGGGTATGCGCCGGAAGCCGTGATGCTCGTAGAAGCTCGCGGCGGGCTCGTCGATAGTTCACATCGCAGCCGGGCGGGGTCGGAGCTGCCGGATCCTCCGGCGGAAGTCGCCGGTTCGGCCGTCAGTCCCGGAAGAGCTCGTCCAGCGCCAGCTCGAAGCCCGGCAGCTGCGGCGAGGTCAGCGTCTCGCCGCGCCCGAGCTCGAGCGTCAGTGGGGAGCAGGACCAGCCCTCTCGCCTCGGCCGCGTCGACCCAGCTCGCCAGGGCTGCGACGAGTCGAGTCTGGAGCATGGCGTGGCTCCAGCGAAGCGTCCTGGGACGCATCCGGGCGTGCGAGCCAAGTGGGACAGGCCCTAATAAGTCACGCCCGGCGGTCACCCGCCCCTCCCGCAGGTAGAGCGGGTTCGACACGATCCACGGTCGGCGCCGCCCGCCTCCATGCGGTGGGCCTCGATCCGGTAGTCGCCGATCCCGAACGGGTCGGCCTGACGGGTCTCAAACGTCGCTCAGCCGACCGCCACGAACACCAGCAGCGCCGCCGCATCCGACTCCTCGTCCTGCTGCTGCCGCTCCCGCTCGCCGGCTGCGACGGCGAGGAGCCGCCGAGCGCGGACCGGACCGCCCCGCCCTCGCGCGAGGAGCGGCTGAACGAGCGCCTGTCGGGCACGGTGCGCATCGCGACCGCGCCGGTCACGCAGCCCTTCGCCACCGGAGTCGCGGCGAACTTCGAGGACGAGACGCCGGTGGACGTGGAGGTGACCGAGGTCGACTCGCGTGCCGCGCTGGCACGCCTGTGCGCCGGCGAGGTGGCGATGGCGGCGCTGGACCGCCCGGCCGTGCGCGAGGGCGCCGGGCTGGCCCGCGCCGGCGCGATCGCATTCCCCGACTCGCCCCGGCGCTCGTGCCGGCGCAACGGGGTCGAGCTCCTCCGGGTCGACCTCGGCTTCCTGGCGGTGGCCGTGGTCGCC
>JBOGXS010000105.1:0-9332 GCA_050693815.1 Thermoleophilaceae bacterium
GTGGTCCGCGGCGCAGACCGCCCGGTGGTCGTGGCCGGACGCGCCGCGCCGAGCGCCGCCTGAAATATCGCTGCGCTTGCGTAATGGGTGTTCGGTGCGCTGCGAATCAGCGTTCACACCCATAGAAGGGCGGCCATCGGCAGGGCACGCTTGGAAGGCCCCCCCCCCAAAAAAGGAGGCCGACATGCCCAGCGGCATCTTCCCCGTTCCGAAGTTTCGTGACGTTCCCAGCCGCCACCTCGATTGGCGTCCGAGTGTCGCGGTGCGCATCCGCACGCGTTTGAGGCGCGGCCGGCTCGAGGAGGAGCTCGCCCGCGGCGCCGACCCGGCCACGAGCGCCGAGCTCAGCCTGCGCGCCGCACAGCTGCGTTCCCGGTCCGGGCGCTCGCGACTCGCGAACGCCCTCGCCGAGAGCCTGGGCGATGCCCGCCGGGGCACACCGGTCACGATCAAGTCCCGGGAGCGCCAGCGCACCCAGGTCCGGGCCGCCGCGGGCGAGGTGCTCGCGCTGGTCAGCCGGCTGCGCGATGACCAGCCCGTGACCGCCCGCGGGATGGCTATGACCGCCCGGCTCCTGAGCGACCGATCGAGCCCGCTGAAGCACGGAGAGGGGCACGACCTGCCGCACGAGATCCGCGCGGCGCGATTTGCGCTCAACGCCACGGATGTGGCCGCGGACGACCTGGCGGCGGCAGCCTGAGGGACGGGTCGATCTCGTACGGCCGGCCGGAGGCGACTAGCCGGGTCGCCTCCTGCTCGGTCGGCGTGCAAGGGCGGTCCGACCGCACCGAGCCCGAGCCGCAGTAAGAATTGCGCTTGCCGGCGCGCTAAGGAGACGTGGACCTTAGAACCGGAGAACAGGCCGGCGCCGGCCGAGAGTCGGACGAGACCGTCGCCTGGCGACGCACACGGCTGCGCAACGCCGGCTTCGACGCCAAACTGGCCGAACAGCTCTCGCGTGAGTGCGCCGTCGATCTGCACGCGCTGATCGGGCTGGTCGAGCAAGGCTGCCCGCCACCGCTCGCTGCGCGCATCCTGGCGCCGCTCGACCACGAGAGGCGTGGATGTTGAGCGCGACACCCGCTGTTAGCCTCGGGCCGCGCATGAGCTCGCGCCTGCCGATCAGCGCCGCTATCGTCGAACCCGGCCGTGCGCAGGCCGACTCGCGCGAGTGGCTCGACGCCCTCCGCAGCCCGGGCACCGAGCGCGACGATGCGATCGGCCGCCTGCACGAGCTGCTTGCACGCGCCGCTCGCTTCGAGGTCTCGCGCCGGCGCGGCGCGCTTTCACACGTACGCGGAGAGGAGCTCGACGACATCGCCCTCCAGGCCGCCGACGACGCGCTGGTCGCGGTGCTCGCCAAGCTCGACGACTACCGCGGCGCGAGCAGCTTCACCACTTGGGCCTACAAGTTCGCCCTGCTGGAGGCCGGCGTGCGCCTGCGCCGCCGGGCCTGGCAGGAACGCGAGGTGGTGCTCGAGCCGGAGGCTTGGCCGCTGATGGCCGACGCCGGCGCGGGCCCTCAAGGCCAAGCGGAGACGAGCGAGCTGATGCGGACACTCCGGGACTCGATCGACGGTTGCCTGACCGACCACCAACGCGAGGTGCTGGTCGCGCTCGCGCTCAACGGCGTGCCGCTCGACGTGCTCGCCGAGCGGCTGGGCACGACCCGCGGCGCGCTCTACAAGACACTGCACGACGCGCGCCGAAAGCTGCGCGCCGATCTCGCCCAGAAGGGCTTTACGCTCGAGTCGAGCTAGCGGAGACAGCCATGGACAAGCACACGCACCACCACACCCTGAAGCGCCTGCTCGGCCCCTCCGACCCGGAGCTGCTCTGCGACGAGTGCTTCGAGAAGCTCGACGAATACGTGGAGCTCGAGCTCCACGGCGCACCGGCCGACGACCGGATCCCGGGCATGCGCGCCCACCTCGAGGGCTGCCCCGCCTGCCACGAGGACTACGACAGCCTGTGCGAGCTCGTCCAGAGCGAGCCGGACCAAGCCTTGTAAGAAACGGGAGGGCTCGGCCGCTAAACCGGTGACCGATACCCGAAAGAGGCCAGCGTGGACTATCAGGAGAACCCGAGCCCAACCGATCCTTCCCGCTTACTGATTGCGGCGGACCCAGGCGTCGATCCCCACCGGCTGGTCCGACTCTGTTGCGAGCGCGGGGCGAGCGACCCGCTCGGCGTGTCGCTGCTCGTCCCGTCTGACCACGAATCGGCAGCGCGGTCTGACGGCTCTGCTCGAGCGGTGCGCCTGCTCGGCCAGGCCGCCGCGCTGCTCGACGCCGCTGGGTTCCGCCTCGAAGACCTCGTCGTCGCGGACGACACCGGAGAAGAGGTCGACCGGCTGGTGCGCTTCGGCGGCTTCGATGCTCTGCTCGTCTGTGCACCGCGAAAGAAAACGCCCTCGCCTGCGCTGTCGCTTGCCGTCCTGTTGGCTCGTCTCCACGGAGTGACGATCATCGGCAGCGACCACCAGCCTGACGGTCATGCGGGCTGGCTGAGGCGCGTTCTCGACCCGCTGGCGTCCTGGCCACGCCCAGGCTAGCCAGAGGTAAGGTCGGCGCCGCTCACGGCGCTAAGTCCATATGGCTTTCGCTTCCACCGTGTCCGACGTCCGGCGTGGTGGCGGCCGCCATTTGGCAAACGTCTCCGAAGGAGGAGCACCATGAGCAGTGCCGTCGCGGCCGTCCTGCGGCCTATCCCCATCCCCGCTTCGAGCGTGCTGCGCAGCGACCCGGCCGCCCAGGCCTTCATGCTGCTGCGCGTCGCGTTCACCGTCGCTCCGATTCTGTTCGGCCTCGACAAGTTTGCCGAGGTCATGATCGGCGACTGGCCCAAGTACCTGGCCCCGGAGTTCAACGATCTGATCCCGGGCAGCGCCCAGGACGCCATGTACATCGTCGGCGGCGTCGAGATCGCCGCGGGCCTGGTCGTCGCAATCATGCCGCGCTTCGGCGGCCTGCTCGTGGCGGCCTGGCTGGCCGGCATCATCGTCAGCCTCCTGCTGGTCGGCGGTTACGCCGACATCGCGCTTCGCGACTTCGGCCTGCTGCTCGCCGCCCTCACCCTGGCCCGCCTGGCCAGCGCCTTCCCCGGGCGCGCACCGTCCGGCCAACGCGCCGTCTAGAGGGATCAACCACGGGGCGGCCGGCCGATGCCGCGGCCGCCCCGTCTTGTCGGCCGCGGACCTACCGCCGCCGCCCCATCTGTCCTGGCAACACCCGCCCGGATGCTCCGGCGTTGTGCAGCACAGTCGCTGCCGTGGCGCGGGTCGCTGCTATGGCACGACGACGACGGCCCGGTCGGCGTGATGCAGGAGACCAGATGATGTGCTGCCGACCAGCATCTGCTTGAAACCCGACTCAGGTCGCCAAACGGGGCGACGAGGTGGAGCGGCCAGACCGCGAGCTCACCGGTGAGCTGTACATGGCCGCGTCGGACGGGCTGCTCGGGGAACCTGCCCAGCCGCTCGACCTGGGCGTCACCGTCGTACGCGAAACCGGGGATCCGGCTGACGTGCTCGTTCGGGTCGCTCGTGAGCGAGCCGCGGCGGTGATCTTCACCGGCCTCCGGGGGCGCAACGCGGTCAGCAGCGCTCTGTTCGGCATGATCGCGCCCAGCCCTGCCCGTCCCGTCCAGATCGTCCATTCTCGTGGACGAAATGTGCGGATCTCACGCATTCGGACGCATAGAGCCCGTACGGGACTCGAACCCGCGACCGCCTGGACCATAACCAGGGAGCCGATCGCCTGTGCTTGAGAGCCCGAAGCGCGGGCCGGCTGACGGCCTCCGCGCACCCGCCGATGTAGCCAAAATGTAGCCACGATCCTCCGGCGAGGCCGTGAGAGGGTGGTGCGAGCATGACACTCGCAAGACGGTCCGCCGACGCAGAAGCAGCTCGTTTCCAGCGGTTTCATGCGAGCTGATGCGAAGGGCTGAAAGCGGACGACGGGTCTCGAACCCGCGACCTTCGGCTTGGGAAGCCGACGCTCTACCAACTGAGCTACGTCCGCGTGGCGGCCGGGCATCGCCGGGCGATCTGGCCGCGTGGCGATTCTAGCGGCGCTCGGGGGTGCTCCATCTAGTCTTCGTCGCGGTCCATGCGGAGGCTTCTTTCACCGGTTCCGATCGCCGTGGGGTGCGTCGTCGTTGCGCTCGTTGCCCTGCTGGCCTACGGGCTCGCCAGCAACGAGCCGGACCGTGGGATCGAGGAGGCGCTCGAGAGGGGCGAGCGGGCCGAGGCGCCCGCGCTCGAGCTTCCGCGGCTGTCGAAACCGGGCCGGGCCTCGCTCGAGGACTACCGCGGTCAGGTCGTGGTGCTCAACTTCTGGGCCTCGTGGTGCGAACCCTGCAAGGCCGAGTCGCCGCTGCTCCAGCGCTGGCACGAGCGCATGGCGAAGCGCGACGGCACGGTCCTGGGCGTCGACATCGAGGACCTCAGCGGTGATGCGCAGGCGTTCGTCGAGGACTTCGACCTCACGTATCCCATGCTCCGCGACGGCGAGGGCTCCACGCGCGAGGCCTTCGCGATCCTGGGCCTGCCCGAGACCTTCGTGATCGACCGCCAGGGCCGCGTCGCCGCCGTCCGGCGCGGCCCCGTGGACGAGCGGTTCATGCGCGAGCGGGTGGCCCCCCTCCTGGAGGAGCCGGCGTGAGGCGAGCCGCCCTCCTGGCGGTGGCCCTCGCCCTCCTCGTTCCCGGCGCCGCGCTCGCCCAGGATTGCCCGCAGACCACGCTCGGCGACCTCGAGGACGAGGTGATGTGCCCGATCTGCGGGACCCCGCTCGGGCTCGCCCAGGAGGCCCCGCAGGCCCAGCGCCAGCGCGCCTTCATCGAGCGCCAGATCGCCGACTGCCGCTCCAAGGAGGAGATCAAGCGCGCCCTGGTGGCCGAGTTCGGGGAGGGCGTGCTCGCGCTCCCCGGGGACGAGGGCGACGCCGACCTGGGCGACGTGCTGGTCTACCTAGTCCCCGCTCTCGGCATCCTGCTCGCGCTCGGAGGCATCGGCTTCGCGGTCCTGCGCTGGCGGCGCGGCGGGCCGCGAGGGCGCGAGCCCGGGCGGGCACCGGAGGGCGACCGCTCGGGGCGGCCCGCCGCGGCCGGAGACGCCCGGCTCGACGCCGACCTCGAGCGGTACGACCTGTGATCGCCGCCGACTCGGTCGACGCCACCGTCTTCGCCGCCTTCGCGGTCGGCTTCATCTCCTTCGTCTCCCCCTGCGTGCTGCCGCTCGTGCCCGGCTATCTGTCCACGATCTCGGGCGTCTCGTTCGCCGACATCCAGGAGGGCCGCGGCCGGGCGCAGGTGCTCGGCCCCGCGCTCCTCTTCTGCCTCGCCTTCACGGCGATGTTCGTCGCGCTCGGCATGAGCGCCACCGGGCTCGGCCAGACCCTCAACGAGAACCGCCGGCTGCTGCAGGAGATCTCCGGGATCGTGATCGCCCTGATGGGCGTGCTCTTCATCGCCACCTTGTTCGTGCCGCTCCTCAACCGGGAGTGGCGCCCGGAGCAGCTGATGCGCCGCGCCCGCACCGGCGGCCCGATCGTGGCCGGGCTTGCCTTCGCGGTCGCCTGGCTGCCCTGCACCGGGCCCACGCTCGGCGCGATCCTCACCGCCGCCTCGACCGAGTCGACCGTCGGCCAGGGTGGCCTGCTGCTCGCCTTCTACGCCCTCGGCCTCGCCGTCCCCTTCGTCCTCAGCGCGCTCGCCTTCTCCACCTTCTCGGGCGTGTTCCGGTTCTTCCGAGACCACTACCGCGCGATCACGGTCGTCTCCGGCGTGGTGCTGGTGCTGATGGGAGTGCTGCTCTACACCCACGAGCTGACCAGGCTGAACTCGGAGGCGCTCCAGGTCATGGAGGACCTGGGCATCAACTTCTTCTCCGAGATCTGACTGGGACCGGGGGTTCGCGCCCCGGGCCTACATCGACTCCGGCGCCTCCACCCCGAGCAGGTCCAGCGCCCGGGCCAGCACGTCGCGTGTGAGCGTGCACGCGGCGAGGCGCACGTCCTCGTCGCCGCCCTCCTCGGCCGCTCCGATCACGCGGCAGTCGCGGTAGAAGGCCGAGAACTCCTGCGCGGTCTCGTGCGCGTAGGTCGTCATCCGGTGCGGGGAGCGGCGGGCGGCGGCCTCGCCCACCTCCGCCGGGAACTCGAGCAGCTTCTTCACGAGCGAGCGCGCCGACGGGTGGAAGCGCTCCGAGCTGGCCCGCAGGTCGGCGCCGAGCGCCGCGGCCACCCGCTCCCCGCCCGCCTTGCGCAGGATCGACGCGATGCGGGCGTGGGCGTACTGCACGTAGTAGACGGGATTGTCCTGCGACTGGCTGCGAGCCAGCTCGAGGTCGAGGTCGATCGTGGTGTCGTGGCTGCGCGACAGCAGGTACCAGCGCGCCGCGTCCACGCCGATGTCGTCGATCAGGTCGTCGAGCGTGACGATCGTCCCCGCCCTCTTCGAGAGCTGGGCCCGCTCGCCGCGCTCGACGAGGTGGACGAACTGCATGATCAGCAGCTCGAGCCTGTCGGGATCGCCCCCGAGCGCGTCGTAGGCCGCCTTCATGCGGCGCACGTAGCCGTGGTGGTCGGCCCCCCACACGTCGATCAGCCGGTCGAAGCCGCGCTCGCGCTTGCCCTCGTGGTAGGCGATGTCGGAGGCGAAGTAGGTGTGCTCGCCGGAGGAACGCTCGATCACGCGGTCCTTGTCGTCGCCGTGCCGCGAGGTGCGCACCCAGAGCGCCCCCTCGGAGCGGAAGGTCTGGCCGAGCTGCTCCAGGCGGGCGAAGGCGTGCTCCACGCCGCCGGGGTGGAGCTCGCGCTCGAAGGACCAGACGTCGAAGTCGAGCAAGCGGAAGCGACGCAGCGAGTCGCGCATGTGGGCGACCATCCGCTCCACCCCCGCGCGGCCGAGCTCCCCGAGCTCCATGTCGGCGGCGCCCGGGATCTCGCCGGCCAGCTCGGCCACGTAGTCGCCCTGGTAGCCGCCCTCGGGAACCTGCTCGCCACGGGCCCGCGCGCGCATTGACTCGGCGAAGCGTAGGACCTGCGAGCCGTAGTCGTTGACGTAGAACTCGCGCGTGACCTCGTGCCCGTGGAAGGCGAGGATGCGCGCCAGCCCGTCGCCGTAGGCCGCGTTGCGG
Source organism: Thermoleophilaceae bacterium (assembly GCA_050693815.1). Taxonomy (GTDB): domain Bacteria; phylum Actinomycetota; class Thermoleophilia; order Solirubrobacterales; family Thermoleophilaceae; genus JACVRW01. The sequence continues at coordinate 7,142 of JBOGXS010000105.1, forward strand.
GCGTGCCCGACGTGCATCGGGCCGGTCGGGTTGGCCGACACGAACTCCACGTTCACCCGCTCGGCCGGGTCCGCTCCGCCGGCGCCGAAGCCCTCCCCCGCCTCGCGCATGCCGGCCAGCGAGTCGAGGTACCAGGCGTCGGCCATGAACAGGTTGAGGAAGCCCGGGCCCGCGATCTCGACCCGCTCGACCGAGGCGCCGAGGCGCTCGCCGAGGGCGTCGCCGAGCCGCTCGGCCACCGTGCGGGGCGGCTCCCCCAGGGTCGGGGCGAGCAGCATCGCCGCGTTGGTCGAGTAGTCGCCGAAGTCGGGCCGCGACGGGCGGTCGAGTCGGGGAGGCTCGGATACCGGTCGCGGCACAGCCGGCCGAGCCGGCTGCTTGTGCAAAGGCGAATTGCCCGCGAGGGAGGCGGCCGTCTCGCTCACCGCGCCGCGCAGCTGGGTGACCGGGTCGCTCATCCAATCCCTAATAGTGATACGGCTCGCGGGCGAGGATCTTGTGGGCCCGGTAGATCTGCTCGAGCAGCACGACCCGGGCGAGCTGGTGGGGCAGCGTCATCGGCCCCAGGGAGAGCCGCATGTCGGCCTCGAGCTCGAGCCCCTTCGGACCGCCGATCACGAAACAGACGTCGCGGCCGTCGCGGCGGCGCTCCTCGAGCCAGCCGCTGAACTGCTCGGAGCTGAACTGCCGCCCGTCCCCGGCGAGCAGCACCGTGAGCGCCCGCTCGGGGATTCGCGGCGGCACCTTCTCGTCCTCGCGCACCTCGACGACGTCGACCTTGGAGTGGCCGGCGAGCATCTTTCGGTAGTGCTCAACGTCGTCCCGGTAGGGCGGGCGCAGGCGCCCCACGGCGATCAATGAGATCCGCATCGGGCTGCGATACTACGCGCGTGCCCGAGGAGTCCGAGCGCCACTTCAACATCCACACCGACCCCGACACGATGGCGGGCCACTACGCCAACTTCGCCAACGTGTCGCACTCCGACTACGAGTTCACGATCACGTTCGCGCGCGTGGACCACGAGGTCGAGGAGGGCGAGGTGCCCGGCGTCGTGGTCTCGCGGGTCAACCTCTCGCCGCGCTTCATGCGCGAGCTGATCGACGCCATGGAGGACAACTTCTCCAAGTGGCGCACGCGCGAGGGGATCAGGGACCTGCCCGAGTTCGACGGGCCGCCGGAGAGCAGCACCTAGAGGTCGCGGAGGTAGGCGTCGCAGACGCCCACGGCCGCCTCGACCGACGCCCAGGAGAGGTTGTCCGGCGTGTCGCTCGGCCAGTGGTAGTTCGACGGGAACTTGGTGTCGTCGACGCCGCCGAGCGTGCAGGTCGGGTAGCCGGCGCGCAGGGCGATCAGGCCGTCGGTGGCCGCCACGGTCCGCAGGCCGCGCCGTAGCTCGACCCCGGCGCGGTGGCCGGCCGCGGCGAGCGCCTCGCGGGAGCGCCCGGTGTAGTCGCGCATGCGCAGCATGCCCTCGCCCTCGACCACGCACAGGTGCGGCGAGCCGACGCACTCGACGCACACGAACTCGGTGGTCTCCCGCGGCAGGTCGGGGAAGTGGCGCCGGCCGAAGGCCTGCATGCCCTCCATGAACGACTCCTCGGACCCGGTCGAGACGAGCATCACGCGCACCCCCTCGGGAGGGTCCTCGTGCAGCGCGCGGGCCAGGGCCACGAGCGCCGCCACGGCGCTGAGGTTGTCGTTCGCGCCGGGGACCACGTCGCGGGCGCCGATGTCGACCATGGCGGTGGCCGCGCCCGCGGCGAAGAAGCGACCCAGCCCGAGCAACGGGCGCCCTCCGGTCACGCCCCAGAGCGCCAGCAGGAGCGGTCCCAGGAAGACCCCGTAGATGATCGGGACGCTCTGGCCCGCCCTGGCGTGCAGCTCCGGCATGCGCTGCATGGCCAGGCGCGGGAGCGCCGGGTGGAAGACCAGCCCGGAGTGCGCGGCGTCGTGATGGGCCAGGAAGACGACGGTGCGCGCGCCGTCCGGGTCGCCGGCCTCCGCGACCACGTTCCAGGTGGCCCGGTGCGGCAGCGCACGGCGGCGAAACCAGAGCCGGCCGCCGCTCACGTCGTCGTAAACGGCGGCGGCGGCGAACGCGCCGGCGAGCGCGGCGGCCAGACGGCCGCGCGCGGCCGCCAGCAGCGACCCGGCGTTCAGCAGCCCGAGCGGCCACCAGTAGCCGCCGTG
>JBOGXS010000106.1:0-6426 GCA_050693815.1 Thermoleophilaceae bacterium
CCCTCCGGCGCCACCGAGGCTCCGCCCCGCGAGGTCGGCGACGACCGCATCCGGCCCGAGTCCGCCGCCGAGCACCCGCTGGAGGCGCCCGGGGAGGACTGGTCGGTCCTCCCGCGCCCGCACGACCGCACCGCCCCGCCGCGCATCCAGATCCTCGACCCGGCGCCCATGATCGACTCGGGGCGCTACCCCGCCAAGCGCACCGTGGGCGAGTGGGTGCAGGTGTCGGCCGACGTCTTTCGCGACGGACACGAGATCCTGCGTGCCGTGGTGCGCTACCGCGGCCCGGGCGAGACGGACTGGCGCGAGGCGCCGATGCGCTGGATCGACCGCGAGGTGGACGGCGACCGCTGGGCCGGGGCCTTCGAGGTGGACCGGGTCGGCCGCTGGGAGTTCACGATCGAGGCGTGGTCCGACCTGTTCGCCACCTGGCGCGACGAGCTGCGTCGCAAGCTCGAGGCCGGCCAGCACGACCTGGGCGGCGATCTGTCCGAGGGCGTCGTGCTGCTGGAGGAGGCGCGCGACCGGATCGAGGACGGCGCCGCCGCGGAGCGCTCGCCGCGCGACGACGTCGCGGAAGGCGACCGCCGCCTGATCGATCACGTGCTCACCACGATCGCCGACCCGAGAGTCCCCGCCGAGGCCAAGCACGACGCCGTGCTGGGCCCCGAGCTGCTGGCCGCGACCGAGCGCCACCCCGACCGCCACGACGCGACCGGCCTGGAGCGCGGCCTCCCGCTCGACGTGGAGCGCGTACGGGCCCGCTTCGGCACGTGGTACGAGCTCTTCCCGCGCTCCTTCGGCGGCTTCGAAGGCGTCCGCCGCAAGCTGCCGAGGCTCGCCGAGCTGGGCTTCGACGTGCTCTACCTCCCTCCGATTCACCCGATCGGCGAGACCAATCGCAAGGGCCGCAACAACTCCCTCACCGCGGGTCCGGACGACCCCGGCTCGCCCTGGGCCATCGGGGGCGCCGAGGGAGGCCACGAGGCCATCCACCCCGAGCTGGGCACCGTCGCGGAGTTCGAGAAGCTGGTCGCAGAGGCGCGCGAGCACAACCTCGAGATCGCGCTCGACTTCGCCATCCAGTGCTCCGCCGACCACCCCTGGCTGACCGAGCACCCGGAGTGGTTCAACCGCCGGCCCGACGGCACGCTCAAGTACGCGGAGAACCCGCCCAAGCGCTACCAGGACATCTACAACGTCAACTGGGACTCCGAGGACTGGCGCGGCCTCTGGGACGCGCTCAGAGACGTGCTCCTCACCTGGATCGAGCGCGGAGTCAAGGTCTTCCGCGTGGACAACCCGCACACCAAGCCGCTCCCCTTCTGGGAGTGGCTGATCCAGGACATCCGGGCCGACCACCCCGACGTGATCCTGCTGTCCGAGGCCTTCACCCGCCGGGTCAAGCTGCGCGCACTGGCCAAGGCGGGCTTCTCCCAGTCCTACACCTACTTCACGTGGAAGAACGGACGCCACGAGCTGACCGAGTACGTGCACGAGCTGGCCCTCTCCGGCATGCAGGAGTACTGCCGCCCCAACTTCTTCGCCAACACGCCCGACATCCTCAACGAGTACCTCGTCCACGGCGGCCCGCCGGCGTTCGAGACGCGCCTCGTGCTGGCCGCCACGCTGTCGCCCACGTACGGGATCTACTCGGGCTACGAGCACTTCGAGAACGTGCCGCTCAAGGAGGGGAGCGAGGAGTACCTCGACTCCGAGAAGTACGAGGTCAAGGAGCGCGACCTGGACGGCCCGCTGCTCCCGACGATCGCCAGCATGAACCGCATCCGCCGCGAGAACCCCGCCCTCCAGCACCTGTCCAACGTCACCTTCCTGGAGACCGAGAACGACGGGCTGATCGCCTACCACAAGCGCTGGGACGACAACGCGATCGTCGTGGTGGTCTGCCTCGACCCCCACCGCGCGCAGGAGGGCGTGGTGGTCGTGCCGGCCTGGCTCGGCCTGCCGCCGGCCTTCGGAGTCGAGGACCTGCTGGACGGCAGCCGCTACGACTGGCGGCTGGGACGCAACTACGTGCGGCTGGGCCCGGACGAGCGCATGGCCCACGTGATGCGGGTCGCGGCATGACGACCGCGGTGCGCCAGGCGGCCGAGACCGAGCGCCGGCCCCAGCCCGAGCACTGGTTCGAGGCCGAGCCGCTCTGGTTCAAGACCGCTGTCTTCTACGAGATCCACATCCGCGGCTTCTTCGACGGCGACGGCGACGGATCGGGCGACTTCCGCGGGCTGACCGAGAAGCTCGACTACCTCCAGTGGCTCGGCGTGGACTGCATCTGGCTCCTGCCGATGTACCGCTCCCCGCTGCGCGACGGCGGCTACGACATCTCCGACTTCTTCGCCATCCACGAGGACTACGGCGTGCTCGAGGACGTGCGGCGCTTCATCGACGAGGCCCACCAGCGCGGCGTGCGCGTGATCGCCGACCTCGTGATGAACCACACCTCGATCGACCACCCCTGGTTCCAGGAGGCGCGCTCGAGCCCCGACTCGCCCAAGCGCAACTGGTACGTCTGGTCGGACACCCACGAGCGCTACCGGGACGCGCGCATCATCTTCGTCGACAGCGAGACGTCGAACTGGACCTGGGACGACCAGGCCGGGGCCTACTACTGGCACCGCTTCTTCGGCCACCAGCCCGACCTCAACTACGACGAGCCCGCCGTCCAGGAGGCGATGCTGGACGTGCTGCGCTTCTGGCTCGACCTGGGTCTCGACGGCTTCCGGCTCGACGCCGTCCCCTACCTGTTCGAGCGCGAGGGGACCAACTGCGAGAACCTCGAGGAGACGCACGACTACCTGCGCCGCGTGCGCCGCGCGGTGGAGGGGAGCTACCCCGACCGCGTGCTGCTGGCCGAGGCGAACCAGTGGCCGGCGGACGTGGTGGACTACTTCGGCCAGGGCGACGAGTGCCACATGGCCTTCCACTTCCCGGTGATGCCGCGCATGTTCATGTCGGCGCGCCGGGAGGACGCCACGCCGATCCTGGAGATCCTCGATCAGACTCCCGCGATCCCGGACAACTGCCAGTGGGGCCTGTTCCTGCGAAACCACGACGAGCTGACGCTCGAGATGGTCACCGACGACGAGCGCGACTACATGTACGAGGAGTACGCCAAGGACCCGCGCATGCGGCTCAACCTCGGCATCCGGCGCCGTCTGGCGCCGCTGCTCGACAACGGGCGCGCCGAGATCGAGCTGATGACCGCGATCCTGTTCTCGCTGCCGGGCAGCCCGGTGCTCTACTACGGCGACGAGATCGGGATGGGGGACAACGTGTACCTGGGCGACCGCGACGGCGTGAGGACGCCGATGCAGTGGACCGGGGACCGCAACGGCGGCTTCTCGAGCGCCGACTTCGCGCAGCTCTACGCGCCGGCCTCCATGGACCCGGTGTACGGGTTCCAGGCCCTCAACGTCGAGGCCCAGCTGCGCACGCCCTCGTCGCTGCTGCGCTGGACGCACCGGTTCATCGCGATGCGCAAGGAGCACCCGGTCTTCGGGCTGGGCAGCTACGAGCCGCTGCGGCCCGCCAACCGGCGCATCTTCGCCCACCTGCGCCGCTACGAGCGCGAGGTGCTGCTCTGCGTGCACAACCTGGCCCGGTCCGCGCAGGCCGTGGAGCTCGACCTGTCGGAGTTCGAGGGCCGCCACCCGGAGGAGATGTTCGGGCGCAGCCGCTTCCCGCGCATCGGCGAGCTGCCCTACCTGCTCACGCTCGGGCCGCGCGGCTTCTACTGGTTCCGGTTGCTGGAGGAGGACGACCGCGATGCCGGTTGACGTGCGCGACGCGCTGGTGCGAGGCGAGCTGCCCCAGCTCGACCCGCGAGCCCTCGGCGAATGGGTGGTCGGCCAGCGCTGGTTCGGCTCCAAGGCCCGGGAGGTCGTGAGCCTCGACGTGCTCGACGTGGTGCCGCTGCGCTTCGAGCCGCAGCTGCTCGCTTCGGTGATGGTCGAGGCCCGCTTCGCCCCCGGGACGCACGAGGTCTACCAGGTGCCGGTGGCGGTGCGCCCTGCCGAGGAGGGCTGGCGCGATGGGCTGGTCCTGGAGAGCGACGGGCTCACCTTTTACGACGCCCTGGCCGACCCAGACCAGGGCATCGCCCTGCTGGAGCTGATGCGCCGAGGCGCGCGGCTCGAGTCCGAGCACGCGGTGAGCGAGTTCCACTGGATCGAGGGGAGCGCGGACCCCGGCCCGCGCCCCGACGTGCGGCCGATGGGCGCCGAGCAGTCGAACAGCTCGATGGTGTTCGACGAGACGCTCGCGCTGAAGCTCTACCGGCGCGTGGAGGCCGGGATCAACCCGGAGCTCGAGCTGCTGCGCTTCCTGACCGACCGGGGCTTCGAGAGCGTGCCGGCGCTTGCCGGCTGGTACGAGTACACGGGCCGCCTGATGGAGGCCACGCTCGGCGTGATGCAGGAGTTCCTGCCCCGGGCGCGCGACGGCTGGGAGCTGGTGCTGGACGAGCTGGGAACCGACCCGGAGGCGTTCCTCGGCCGCGTGCGAGCGCTCGGAGAGGTCACCGGGCGGCTGCACAGCGTGCTGGGCTCGGACGCATCCAACCCCGCCTTCGCGCCCGAGGAGCCGAGCGCCGAGTCGCTCGGCCTGCTCACCGCGACCGTCGACGAGGAGATCGAGCGGATCTTCCTCGAGCTGCCCGACGAGGACGCGCTCGGGCCGATCGCCGGACGCGGCGAGGACGTGCGCGAGCGGCTCCGCCTCCTCACGCACGTGGGCGCGGCGGGCAAGGTGATCCGCACGCACGGCGACTACCACCTCGGCCAGACCATGCTCGCCGAGCGCGGCTGGGTGGTGCTCGACTTCGAGGGCGAGCCGGCGCGGACGCTGCCCGAGCGCCGCCGCAAGCGCTCGCCGCTGCGCGACGTGGCCGGGATGATGCGCTCGTTCGCGTACGCGGCCTCGGCGTCGGAGATCCTGCGCGGCGTGGGGCCGCCCGAGGACTGGGAGGCGCGTGCCCGGGACGAGTATCTCGACGCCTACCTGGAGGCCGCCGATCCGTCGCTGCTGCCCGCCGGGCGCCACGGCGTCGAGCAGCTGCTGTCGGTGTTCGAGCTCGAGAAGGCCGTGTACGAGCTGCGCTACGAGATGAACAACCGGCCCGAGTGGGTGCGCATCCCGGTGGCCGGAATCCTGCGGCTGCTGGAGGTGCCGGCGCGGTGACGCCGAACCCTGCGCACCCGGCCGAGCCGGGCGCTTCGGGCCTCGCAGCGGACATCGAGCGCGTGGTCAAGCGCGAGCACCCGGACCCGCATCACGTGCTGGGCGCCCACCCTTCGAACGGCGGCGTGGTGCTGCGAGCGTTCCGCCCTGCGGCCGAGCGCGTCCTGGCCCGGCCGTACGGGGGCGATCCGGTGGCGCTCGAACAGCGCCATCCGGCGGGGCTGTTCGAGGGGAAGCTCGACGGAGTCGAGCTTCCCCTGCGCTACGAGCTGGAGGTCTCCTATCCCGACGGCAACACCTTCACGCTGGTGGACCCGTACGCCTTCCCGCCGACCGTCGGCGAGCTCGACCTGCACCTGGCCGGCGAGGGCCGCCACGAGGAGATCTACGGGCGGCTCGGCGCCCACGTGCGCGAGCTGGAGGGCGTGGCCGGCACGGCCTTCGCCGTCTGGGCCCCCGCGGCGAGGGCGGTCAGTGTGGTGGGCGACTTCAACAGCTGGGACGGGCGCCTTCACCCGATGCGCTCGCTCGGCGCCTCGGGGATCTGGGAGATCTTCCTGCCGGGCGTGGAGGAGGGCGCGGCCTACAAGTTCGAGATCCTCGCGCCGACCGGCGAGATCAGGATGAAGGCCGACCCCTTCGCCTTCGAGACCACGCTCGCCCCGCGCACCGACTCGGTCGTGCACCGCCCGCGCCACCGCTGGGGTGACGAGCGGTGGATGGAGCGCCGCCGCGCCTCGAGCCCGCACGCCGAGCCGATCTCGATCTACGAGGTGCACCTCGGCTCCTGGCGCCTCAACGCGCTGGAGGACGACCGCTCGCTCACCTACGCCGAGCTGGCCGACGAGCTGGCCGCCTACGTGACCGACATGGGCTTCACCCACGTCGAGCTGCTGCCGGTGATGGAGCACCCGTTCTCGGGATCGTGGGGCTATCAGGTGTCGGGCTACTTCGCCCCGACGGCGCGATACGGCGACCCCGACGACTTCCGCGCGCTGGTCGACCGCCTCCACCAGGCCGGCATCGGCGTGATCCTCGACTGGGTGCCGGCCCACTTCCCGCGCGACGACTGGGCGCTGGCGCGCTTCGACGCCAGCGCCCTGTACGAGCACGAGGACCCGCGCCGCGGCGCCCACCCCGAGTGGGGCACGCTGATCTTCAACTACGGCCGCAACGAGGTGCGCAACTTCCTGCTCTCGAGCGCGCTGTTCTGGCCGCGCGAGTACC
>JBOGXS010000107.1:0-6658 GCA_050693815.1 Thermoleophilaceae bacterium
GAGGCCGGCATCGAGCCCGAGTACCTCGAGCTTCGCTCCAACATCGACCTGTCCCCCGTCGAGCGCGTGAACGGCTCGACGCTGCTTGCCGTGGCGGCCCGGGTGGGCCGCGCGCGGCTGATCGACAACACCGTCCTCGGAGGCGCCCCATGAGCACCCGTCCCATCACCCTGACGAGGCTGGCCGAGGAGAAGGCCCTCGGCGAACCCATCGCGATGGTCACCGCCTACGACTTTCCCGGCGCCCAGGTGGCCGAGGAGGCGGGGGTCGACATCGTGCTCGTGGGGGACACCGGGGCTCACGTGGAGCTGGGCTACCCGAGCACCGTGCCCGTCTCGATGGAGGAGATGCTGATGCTCGCCTCGGCGGTGCGCCGCGGGCTGAAGACCCCGCTGCTCGTCGGAGACCTGCCCTTCGGCTCCTACGAGGCCTCGAACGAGGACGCGATCCGCAGCGCCCAGCGCTACGTCAAGGAGGCGGGTTGCGATGCCGTCAAGCTCGAGCGCGGCGGCAGCTCCGTAGAGCGGGCCCGCGCGATCGTCGCGGCCGGCATCCCGGTCATGGGCCATGTCGGCCTCACTCCGCAGAGCGCCACGGCGCTGGGCGGCTACCGCCTGCAGGGTCGCACCGCCGATCGGGCCCTCGAGGTCCTGCACGATGCCCTCGCCCTGCAGCAGGCCGGCTGCTTCGCGGTCGTGTTCGAGGCCATCCCCAGCGCCCTGACCGAGGTGATCATGCCGCGCATGAGGATCCCGGTGATCGGAATCGGCGCCGGGCCGGCCACCGACGGCCAGGTGCTCGTCTTCCACGACCTGCTCGGCATCTACTCCGGCCACGCGGCGCGCTTCGTCAAGCGCTACGCCGATGTCCGCGAGCAGATGATCGACGGCGTGAGGAGGTTTGCGGAGGACGTGCGCGGGCGCCGCTATCCCGAGCCCGAGCACGGCTACACGATGGCCCCGGACGAGCTCGAGCGACTGCACGAGCTGCTGCACGAGAGCTCGGGCGAGCCGTTCACCGGCGGCTTCACCTTGTGACCCACACCGGACACCTCCGCTTCTCGACGGAGGGCGACGGCGACGTGATCGACCGCACCGAGGGCGTGCGAAGCGTGGTCGAGGCCGCCGCGACGGGAGGCTCGAGCTCGGCACCTGGCAGCATCTGGTGCTGGTCGACTTCGACGATCGGCCCCGCCAGCGCACCGTGGTCGTGCAGGTGATCGGCTGAGCAACTTCGACGGTGGCGGCGGGTTAGCCGTTTCATGAACCGACTGATTCGATCGGCGCGCAGCCGGCCGAGCCGGCTGCTTGCCGCCAGACGTCGTCTGCTGCCGTCGCCGGCCATGGTCGTCGCGCTCGTCGCGCTGGTGCTGTCGCTCGGCGGCTCGGCCTACGCGCTCGTCGTCACGGGGAAGCAGATCCGCGACGGCACGGTCACCAAGAAGGACGTCCGCAACCGCTCCCTGACCGGCAACGAAATCAGCCGCGACCGGCTCGGTGGAGGCTCGATCAAGGAGTCGTCGCTCGGGGTCGTGCCGGTCGCCGTGCTCGCCGCCGGCGGGGCGCGCTACGCGGTCGTCAACGGCGGTGGCCAGGCCGTCAGGAGCCGCGACGTCAGCTCGGTCGCCCGCACCGGCGACGGTCGCTACCAGGTGATCTTCAGCGGCGACGTGCGCAACTGCGCCTACTTCGCGACGATCGGCAACGAGACTGCCGGCGGCCCGCCGCAGAACAGCCAGATCAGCGTCAGCTCGCTCGCCACGAACGCGAACGGCGTCTCGATCCGCACGGAGAACGGCAACACCGGAGCCGAGGCCGACCGGCCGTTTCACCTGATCGTCATGTGCTGACGCGCGTCACGTGGCGGGGCGCGGATACTCGACCTCGCGCAGCACCTTCGCCGGCGCGCCGGCGGCGATCGAGAACGGCGGGATGTCGGCGGTGACGACGCTGTTGGCGCCGAGCACCGAGCGCTCGCCCACGGTCACCCCGCTCGTTATGACCACGTTGGCGCCGCACCAGACGTTGTCGCCGACGCGCGTCGGACCCTTGGTGGAGAAGCCCTGCCAGGGCACGGGCTTGTGGGGATCGTCGAAGCGGTGGTTGCCGTCGGTGACGAAGCACCCGTTGGCGAACATGCAGTGGTCGCCGATCTCGACCAGCTCGACGGCCGCCACCATCACACCGAGGTTGAGGAAGGCGCCCGAGCCGATCCGGATGCGGGCATCCCCGGGCGCGGTCAGCCAGACGTGCGGCTCGAGCAGGGTGTGCTCTCCCACCTCGAGCCGTCCCTCGCGGAAGGCCTCGAGCACGTTGCCGTGCAGGGGCCAGCGCGCGAACGCCCCCCGGCGGGCGAGCTCGCGGTGGATGCGCGCGCGGTTCCAGGGCAGCGAGCTCCGCTCGTACCAGCGCCACTTCTGCCACCACAGGCGGGCGTTCGACACGCCCGCCAGGATTTCAGAGTCGAGCCGGGCGGGCCGATGAAGGACGGGTGGACCCGCTCTTCGACCTGGCCGGCACCGAGCGCTTCGAGATGCTGCTCGCGCGCGAGGAGCTGCGCCGCGCCCGGACGAGCGAGACGATGACCGTCGCGGTGGTCGACCTCGACGGCCTGCGGGCGGCCAACGCCCGGCACGGCGCGGGCGCCGGCACCGAGATGCTGCGGCACTGCGCCGGCGCGCTGCAGCGCAACCTGCGCGCGGTCGACGAGCTCGCCCGCACCGGGCCGGACGAGTTCTCCCTGCTGCTGCACGCCACCGACGCGCGCCGCGCCGGCGTCTGGGCCGAGCGCTTCGAGGACGACCTGGAGGCCTCCGCCGCCGGCCACCCGGCCGCGCCGCTCACCTGCTCGATCGGGATCGCCGACACCACCGAGGCGGCGACCCTGATCGGCGTCGCCGCCCGCGCCCGCCGCCGGATGGTGTTCGTCCAGGCGATGCGCCGGCTGCGGCGGGCGCGCGAAACTGGCGCTTAGGGCTTATCCCGCTGCCGCTCAGGCCGCCGCGGGCACCTTCCGCCGCGCGCGGGCCGGCTTGCGGCGGGCCGCCGGCTTCACGACCTGGGCCAGGAAGCGGCCGGTGTAGGAGCGCTCGGCGGCGGCCGCCACCTGCTCCGGGGTCCCCTGGGCGACCACCAGGCCGCCCTCCTCGCCGCCCTCGGGACCCAGGTCGACGATGCGGTCGGCCGTCTTGATCACGTCGAGGTTGTGCTCGATGACCACCACGGTGTTGCCCTGGTCGACGAGGCGGTTCAGCATCTCGAGCAGCCGCTGCACATCGGCGAAGTGCAGCCCGGTGGTGGGCTCGTCGAGGATGTAGAGCGTCCGCCCTGTCGCCACCTTGCACAGCTCGCTGGCCAGCTTGACGCGCTGCGCCTCGCCGCCCGACAGCGTGGTGGCGGGCTGGCCCAGCCGGATGTAGTCCAGGCCCACGTCGTGCAGCGCGTCCATCCGGCGCTTGATCTTGGGGATGTGCCGGAAGAAGTCGACCGCCTCCTCGACGGTCATGTCCAGCACGTCGGCGATCGTCCTGCCCTTGAAGCGGACCTCGAGCGTCTCGCGGTTGTAGCGCTTGCCGTGGCACTGCTCGCAGGGCACGTACACGTCGGGGAGGAAGTGCATCTCGATCTTGATCTGGCCGTCGCCGCGGCAGACCTCGCAGCGCCCGCCCTTCACGTTGAACGAGAAGCGGCCGGGCTTGTAGCCGCGCGCCCGCGCCTCCTGGGTGCGCGAGTAGAGGTCGCGGATGTGGTCGAAGACGCCGATGTAGGTGGCCGGGTTCGAGCGCGGCGTGCGGCCGATCGGCGACTGGTCGATGTTGATGATCTTGTCGACCACTTCCAGGCCGCGCACGCGCCGGTGCGCGCCGGGGCGCTGCTTTGCCCGGTGGAGCCGGTTGGCGAGGGCCTTGAAGAGGATCTCGTTGACCAGCGTCGACTTGCCCGAGCCGGATACCCCGGTCACCGCGCAGAAGACCCCCAGCGGGATCCGCACGTCGATGTCGCGCAGGTTGTGCTGGGAGGCACCCTCGATCTCCACATAGCCGGCCGGCCGCCGGCGCTTCTTGGGCAGCGGGATCGACAGCTCGCCGGAGAGGTAGCGGCCGGTCAGGGAGTCGTCGGAGGCGATGACGTCGGCGGGGGGGCCGTCCGCCACCAGCCAGCCGCCGTGCTCGCCGGCGCCCGGGCCGAGGTCGACCACGTGGTCCGCCGCCCGCATCGTGCCCTCGTCGTGCTCGACGACGATCACCGTGTTGCCGAGGTCGCGCAGGCGCTTCAGCGTGGCGATCAGGCGCTCGTTGTCGCGCTGGTGCAGGCCGATCGAGGGCTCGTCGAGGATGTAGAGCACCCCCACGAGCGACGACCCGATCTGGGTGGCGAGCCGGATCCGCTGTGCCTCGCCGCCCGACAGGGTGGCGGCGGCGCGCTCCAGCGACAGGTAGCCCACGCCCACGTTGTCGAGGAAGCGCAGGCGCTCGTCGATCTCGCGCAGGATCAGCCGCGCGATCTGCCGCTCGGTCGCGGACAGCTCGAGCCCGTGCAGCCACTCGATCGAGCGCCGGGCGGACATGCGCGTGAACTCGTGGACGCCGAGCCCGCCGACCGTCACGGCCAGCGACTCGGGTCGCAGGCGGGCCCCCTTGCACTCGGGGCAGGGCCGCAGCGTCATGTACTCCTCGATCTTCTCGCGCGACCAGTCCGAGTCGGTCTCGCGGTAGCGACGCTCGAGGTTGGGGACGATCCCCTCGAAGGTCGTCATGTACGAGCGCTTGCGTCCGTACCGGTTGCGGTACGTGACGTAGACCTTGTCCCCGTTGGTGCCGTGCAGGAAGCAGCGCCGGACCTGCTCGGAGAGGTCCTCCCAGGGGGTGTCCATGTCCACCTCCCACTTGTCGGCGATCGCCTGCGTCATCTGCTCGTAGTAGTTCGAGGCGCTCGTGGACCAGGGCAGGATGGCGCCGTCGTTCAGCGTGAGCGACGGGTCGGGCACGATCAGCTCCGGGTCGATCTCCATCTGCGAGCCGAGCCCGGTGCAGCGCGGGCAGGCGCCGTGCGGGGAGTTGAACGAGAACGTGCGCGGCTCGAGCTCGGGCATCGAGGTGCCGCAGTGGAGGCACATGAAGCGATCCGAGTAAGTGGTGATCTCGCCGCCGTCGGGGGGACCCGCTTCGCGGCCCCCGCCCTCCCGGCGTACGAGCTCCACGTCCACCAGCCCCTCGGCCCGGGCCACGGCCGTCTCCACGCTGTCGGCCAGCCGCTTTCGCAGGTCGGGCCGCATGACGAGGCGGTCGATCACGACCGAGATGTCGTGCTTGTACTTCTTGTCGAGGACGATGTCCTCCTCGAGCCGGCGCAGCTCGCCGTCGACCTTCACGCGCGTGAAGCCCTCGGCGCGCAGCTCCTCGAAGAGCCTGCCGTACTCGCCCTTGCGCCCCCTCACCACGGGCGCGAGCACCATGAACCGGGTGCCCTCGGGCAGCATCATGACCTGGTCGATGATCTGCTCGGCCGACTGGGCCTCGATCGGGCGGCCGCAGTTGTAGCAGTGCGGATGGCCCACCCTGGCCCACAGCAGGCGCAGGTAGTCGTAGATCTCGGTGACCGTGCCCACCGTCGAGCGCGGGTTGCGACTCGTGGTCTTCTGGTCGATCGAGATGGCCGGCGAGAGGCCCTCGATCGAGTCGAGGTCCGGCTTGTCCATCTGGCCCAGGAACTGGCGCGCGTAGGCCGACAGCGACTCGACGTAGCGCCGCTGGCCCTCGGCGTAGATCGTGTCGAAGGCGAGGCTGGACTTGCCCGAGCCGGACAGGCCGGTGATCACGATCAGGGCATTGCGCGGCAGCCTCAGGTGGAGGTCCTTGAGGTTGTGCTCGCGGGCGCCCGAGACGACGATTTCGCCACTCTGCGTCACTGCGGATAACGAGTGTAGAGCCGCGTTCGGATCGAACTGGTGTTCGTTTGCCGCACGTTGCGAGGTTGTCACATCGGTGCTCCCGAGCGTCACGGGGCCCGTGCGACAATGTCGCAGAGATGGACGCGGACGACCGAGTCTTCATGCGTGAGTTGCTGTTGCGGCACGAGAAGGCCGCTGACGCGATGATCGATCGGTTCAACGCGCTCACGCGCCACCTGGACGCGAAGACGGACGCGATCATCCGCCGCACGGATGAGGTGGTGGCGCAGATGGAGGCGCAGCGGCGCGAGTTCGTCGACGAGATGCAGGCGCAGCGCAGCGCCCTGTTTCGCATCCTCGATCGTCCCGACGAGGGCGGCTCGACGGCAGGGGCGTAGCCGGCTGCGACAAACGGCCGGCTCGTAGCGGGCGGGTTCGCGCGCGAAGCGACGCGCACGGCCCGATCCGGGCGCTACGTTGCTGTCGATGCGGTTCGGCTACACGATCCTCTACGTGCGCGACGTCGCGGCCAGCCTCGAGCTGTACGAGCGCGCCTTCGGCCAGCGCCGTCGCTTCGTGCACGAGAGCGGCGAGTACGCCGAGCTCGAGACGGGCGTGGTCACGCTCGCCTTCGCGTCCCGGCGACTGGCGGCGTCCAACCTGCCGGACGACTTCCGAGCGCCGGACGTCGAGACGAGCCAGACGACGCCGCCGGCCTTCGAGGTCTGCTTCGTGACCGAGCACGTGGCCGCCGCCTTCGAGCAGGCCG
>JBOGXS010000108.1:0-6950 GCA_050693815.1 Thermoleophilaceae bacterium
GGCGCGAAGCGCGTCGAGAGCCGCATGAAGCCGCGCCGGCGAGCGATGACCCTGGTCCAGGCCCCGGCGCGCTCGACGCAGCCGCCCGCGGCGAACCAGTACGGCGTCCAGCGCACCCGCACGAGCGCGGCGCCGGTGCCCCCGACGTCGAGCAGGAGCTCGTCGGAGCCCAAGCGCTCGAGGACGATCTCCGCGCGTCCCTCCGCGATCACCATCGGCGCTGCCAGCAGGACGTCGTACACGCGCCAGTCGTCCGAGCGCCAGCGCAGGCGCAGATGCGCAAGGGGAGCCACCGTCCAGGGGGAGACGGCAGCCCGCCGCCGAACCTCCAGGACCGCGGTGCCCATTGACACAATTGTCTCCTATGGGAAGCCGCAGCCGGCGGCGCGCGCGTCAGGGCAGGCAGCAGCCCGCCGTCCCCGCGAGCGCCACCGACTACGCCGACGACGAGGGCAACGTCCTGACGCTCCGCGACGAGCTGAGCGCAGGCACGCTGCGCGAGCTGGCCGACCTCGACGCCCGCCCGGCGGCGTCCGCCGAGGACCGCTGGCAGCGCCGGGTGGAGCTCCTGTTCGAGCGGCTCGCGGTCCGCTGGGAGATCGCCGGCCTCCCGCTGGAGGAGCAGAAGGAGCTGCTCGGCCGCTATCGCCTGGCGAGCTCCGAGGAGCGCCGCCGCGTGCGGGCGACGCTCGCCGAGCACCTGGCGAAGCACCACCCCGGGATCGACCTCTGAGGCCCGCGGGCCGGACGTGAGCTTCCCCACGATCGAGTTCGCGGCCTTCTTCCTGGTCGTGTTCGTCCTCTCGTGGGCGCTGATGCCACATCCGCGCGCGTGGCGCCCGTTCATCCTGGTCGCGTCGTACGTCTTCTACGGCTGGGTCGACTGGCGCTGGGTGCTCCTGCTGGTCGCCTCGAGCCTGGTCAACACGTTCGCGGCCCAGGTGATCGCGCGCTCGCCCTCACGGCGCACTCGCAAGCGCGCGCTGGTGGGGGCGATCGCGTTCGACCTGGGGCTGCTGTGCGTCTTCAAGTACCTGGGCTTCTTCGTCTCGGAGATGGACGCCGCGCTCGACTCGATCGCGCTCGGCTCGCCGCTGCCGCTGGTGCAGATCGTGCTGCCGATCGCCATCTCCTTCTTCACCTTCCAGGCGATCACCTACGTGGCCGACGTCTACCGCGGCGAGACGAAGGCGGCGTCGCTCGGGGACGTGGCCATCCTTCAGGCCTTCTTCCCCCACCTGGTCGCTGGACCGATCGTGCGGGCCAACGAGCTTCTGCCCCAGCTGCGCACTCCGCGCAACCCGCGCGAGGTGCTGGCCGGGCCGGGCCTGTTCCTGATCGCGGGCGGACTCGTCAAGAAGACCGTGATCGCGGACGAGCTGGCCCGGGGCGTGGTCGACCCGGTCTTCAACGACCCCGGGGCCCACTCCGGCCTCGAGGTCCTGCTGGCCATCTACGGCTTCGCCGCCCAGATCTACTGCGACTTCTCCGGCTACACGGACATGGCGATCGGCCTGGCGCTGCTGCTCGGCTACCAGCTGCCGCAGAACTTCAACCGCCCGTACCTGGCGCGCAGCCTGCAGGAGTTCTGGCGGCGCTGGCACATGACGCTCTCGCGCTGGCTGCGCGACTACCTCTACATCCCGCTCGGCGGCAACCGCGACGGGCCGCGCCGCACCTATCGCAACCTGATGCTGACGATGCTGCTGGGCGGGCTGTGGCACGGCGCCGCCTGGACGTTCCTGATCTGGGGCGGCATCCACGGCGGGGCCATGTGCGCGGAGCGGTGGGCGCGCGAGCGCTTCGAGGGGTTTCGCATGCCCGGCTGGGCGGCCTGGCTGATCACCTTCCACGTGGTCTGCCTGGCCTGGGTGTTCTTCCGCTCCCCCGACCTGTCCACCGCGTTCGGCATGCTGGGGCAGGTGACCACCGGCGGGCCGGCCCCGCTCGTGACATTGCCTATGGTGTTCCTGACCTTCGTCGCGATCGCCGTTCAGGCGGTGCCCGCGCGCTTCTGGGAGCGTGGGGAGACTTGGCTCGTCACGCGGCCGGTCGTTGCCCAAGGCGTTGCGCTTGGGCTGCTGATCGTGGCGGCGGACGCCGCCGTGGGCCAAGAGGGAGTCGCGCCTTTCATCTATTACCAGTTCTGATGGAGCCACGGACCACCCCAGCCGGCCGCGTGCTCGGCGTGATCGCGATCGCCCTGCTGGTGGCCACGCTGCTCAACTCCGAGGCGATCGTGCGCGCCGGCGAGAGCATGGAGCGCGGGGCGACTCGAGACGTCGTCCTCTCGATCGCGCGCCCTCTCGACGACGTGGCCGGAGCGATCGGGCTCCACCTCCCGCGCGAGGGCCTCGACCTCGCCTTCGGACAGGAGGACAAGACCGCCGAGGGGACGGACCTGGAGGAGGGGTCCGCCGCGATCCTGCGCCGAGACGGGCAGAGGGCGCGGGAGCGCTCGTTCGCGCAGCCCACGCCGGAAGAGCCCGTGGAGGTGCTGGTCACGGGCGACTCCCAGGCGACGTTCATCGGCCAGCTGCTCACCGACGAGCTGCCCGAGGACCTCTTCGACGTGGAGGTCGTGCCCCAGAACTCCACCGGGCTGACCAACCCCCAGTTCTTCAACTGGGAGATCCACGCCGAGCAGGAGATCGCCGCGCGGGCACCGGACGCCGTGGTGATGGTCATAGGCGGCAACGACGGCCTCAACCTGATCGTGGACGGCCAGCTGTACGAGTGGCACGAGCCTCAGTGGGAGGTCGAGTACGCGCGCCGCGCCGCGGTGGTGATGAGAGAGCTGGGCTCGGGGGGAGAGCGGCCCGTGTACTGGGTGCCGCCGCCGACCGCGCGCAATTCCGAGCAGAACGGGATCTACGAGACGCAGAACCGGGCGGTGGAGTCTGCGGCCGCCGCGATCCCCTACGCGCGCTACGTGGACATCTTCAACACGATCAACGGCGGCGAGTACAGCGACGAGCTGCGCATCGACGGGGAGCGTGTGCTGGCCCGCCAGCCCGACGGGATCCACTTCACGCGGGAGGGCGCCGAGCTGCCCGCCCGCATCATCCTGCGCGCGATGGCGAGGGACTACGAGGTGCTCCGCTAGCCATGCGCGTCCTAGTCGTGGTGCACCACCGCAATGCGGCCGCCGGTGTCTTCGCCGATCCGGCCGCCGCGGCCGGCCACGAGCTTGTCGAATGGCTGCCGCACGAGTCGCCGCCGCCCGCCCTGGACGGCTTCGACGCGGCGCTCGTGTTCGGCGGCGAGGCGCAGGTCGACCAGGAGGACGCCCACCCGTGGCTGCGTCCAGAGAAGCGCCTCGTGCGCGAGCTGCTTCGCCGCGGCACGCCGCTGCTCGGCGTCTGCCTGGGATCGCAGCTGGTGGCCGAGGCCGCCGGGGCCGCGGTCCGGCCGGCGGCCCGCCCCGAGATCGGCTGGCACGAGATCGAGCTCACGCCCGCGGGCGCGGCCGATCCGCTGCTGGCCGGGCTGCCGGAGCGCTTCGAGGGCTTCGCCTACCACCACTACGAGTGGCTGCTGCCTCCGGACGGTGTGGCGCTGGCGCGCAGCGCAACCTGCCTGCAGGCCTTCCGGCTGGCCGGGCGCCCGGTCTGGGGGCTGCAGTTCCACGCCGAGGTCACCGAGGCCGACCTCGTCTCCTGGCTCGGCGGCTGGCACGAGGACCCGGGCGCGGTGGCCACGGGGCTCGACCCCGAAGCGATCCGCGCCGAGAGCGGGCGAAAGATCGGGGCCTGGAACGACGTGGGGCGCGGGATCTCGGAGCGCTTCCTCGCGCTCGCCGGGCACAAGCGCCGGGCTCGGCCCGGCGCGCAGTGATCGACTACTGCGGCGTCACGTACGCCGACGTGAGCCCGCCGTCCACGAGGAAGGTCGACGCCGTGACGTACGACGAGTCCTCGCTCGCCAGGAAGAGCGCGCCCTGCGCGATCTCGCGCGCCTCCGCGAAACGGCCCATCGGCAGGTGCACGAGCCGTCGCTGCGCCTGCTCGGGATCCTTGGCGAACAGCTCCTGAAGCAGCGGCGTGTTCACCGGTCCCGGGCAGAGGGCGTTCACGCGCACGCCGCGGCGCGCGAGCTCGACCCCGATCTCTCGGGAGAGCGCCAGCACGCCCCCCTTCGAGGCGGTGTACGAGATCTGGGAGGTGGCCGCGCCCATCGTGGCGACGAACGAGGCCGTGTTGATCACAGAGCCGCCACCGCCGTCGAGCAGGTGCGGGATGCCGAACTTGCAGCACAGGAAGACCGACCTCAGGTTCACGTTCTGCACCCGGTCCCACGCCTCGATCGAGGTGTCGAGGATCGAGGCGTCGTCGTCGGGAGAGATGCCCGCGTTGTTGAACAGCACGTCGATCCGACCGAGCTCCTCCCGCGCGCGTGCGTACATGCCCTCGACCTGCTCGGGGTCGGTCACGTCGGCCTGGATGGCGATGTCCCCGACCGCACCGTCGCTCAGGTCCACCCCGACCACCTTCGCCCCCTCCGCCGAGAAGAGGCGGGCCGACTCCGCGCCGATCCCGCTCGCGGCCCCGGTGATCACGCAGACCTTTGCCCGGAGCCGGTTCACGTCGCGTAGTAGACGTTCTTCAGCTCGGTGTAGTGCTCGAGCGCGTGCGGGCCGAGCTCGCGGCCCGTGCCCGACTGCTTGAAGCCGCCGAAGGGCGTGGACACCCGCACCGAGGTGTTCGAGTTGATCGAGAGCACGCCGGTGTCCACCGCGCGCGCCACGCGCAGCGCCTTTGCGCCGTCGCGCGTCCAGATCGAGCCGGAGAGGCCGTAGATCGTGTCGTTGGCCAGGCGGATCGCCTCGCGCTCGTCGCGGAACGGGATCACGCAGGCCACCGGTCCGAAGATCTCCTCGCGCGCGGCGCGGTCGTCGTTCGACACCGGGCAGAGGACCGTGGGCGGAAACCAGTAGCCGGGGCCGGCCGGCGCGCTGCCCCGGATCGCCACCGGCGCCTCGCCGTTCACGTACGAGGATACGGTCTCCCGCTGGCCCTCTGAGATCAGCGGCCCCATCTCGGTCGTGTCGTCGAGCGGGTCGCCCACCCTGATCGCCTCGACCGCCTCCTCGAGCGCGTCCATGAAGCGGTCAAGCGCCGAGCGCTCCACCAGGATGCGCGAGCGCGCGCAGCAGTCCTGCCCCGCGTTTCCGAAGGCAGCCATCGGGGCCGCGCGCGCCGCCCGCTCGAGGTCGGCGTCGGCGAAGATCACGTTCGCCGACTTGCCGCCCAGCTCCAGCGTGACCCGCTTGATCGTCTCCGCGGCCCGCGCGGCGATCCGGCGCCCCACCTCGGTGGAGCCGGTGAAGGCGACCTTGGCCACGTCGGGATGCTCGACGATCCGCTCGCCCACCACCCGGCCGGAGCCGACTACCACGTTGAGGACTCCGTCGGGCAGCCCCGCGTCGACGGCGATCCGCTCCAGCTCGAGGGCCGTGAGCGGCGTCAGCTCGGCCGGCTTCAGCACGACGGTGTTCCCCGCCGCCAGCGCCGGGCCGAGCTTCCAGGACGCGATCGGCAGCGGGAAGTTCCACGGCGTGATCAGCCCGACCACCCCGAGCGGCTCCCGGAAGGTGAAGTCGACGCCGCCCGACACAGGGATCGTGTCTCCCAGCAGCCGCTCCGGCGCGCCCGCGTAGTAGTCGAACACGTCGGCGACCATGGCCACCTCGCCGCGGGCGTCCGAGATCGGCTTGCCGACGTTGCGTGCCTCGAGCCGGGCCAGCTCCTCCGCCCGCTCGCGCACGGTCCGGGCCACCGCCCGCAGCAGCTGGGCGCGCTCCCCAGGCGCCACCCGCCGCCAGGCCGGGAAAGCGTCCCGGGCCCGCGCCACCGCCGCGTCGGCCTCCTCGACACCGGCCTGCCGGAGCTCGGCCATCACCCGCTCCGTCGCCGGCTCGATCACGCTGACCGTCGCCACGCGAGAACCCTACCCGGCCACCCGCTGCGCTCGCCGACGAGCAGGATCAGCGCGGGCACGAGCAGGGTGCGCACCAGGAAGGTGTCGATGAGCAGGCCCGCCGACATGGCGAAGGCGAGCTCGCGAAAGGGGCGGATGGGCACGAGCGCGAGCAGCCCGAACGAGCCGGCCAGCACGAGGCCGGCGATCGTGATAGGGGTGGCCGCCCGCGCGCCGGCCACGGCCACAGCATCCCGCAGCGGACGGTTCCGGGTCTCGGCCCAGATGCGACCGGCAAGGAACACGTTGTAGTCCGACCCGAGCGAGCCGAGCAAGACGGCGGCGGCGAAGGGGACGAAGTAGGTGAGCCCCCCGTGGCCGAGCACGCCCTGGAACAGGTGTGCGGTCAGCCCGAGCGAGGCGCACACCGCCAGGGCACTTGCCGCCACCAGGTACAGCGGCGCAACCAGGGCCCGCAGGAACAGGGCCAGGATGGCGATCACCACGACCGTGGCGGTGGGCGCGATGCGCCACATGTCGTCGACCGTCTCGTCGATCGTCTCGGCCACCAGCGCGGTGTCGCCTGCGACGAGCGCGTCCGCCGCGGGAATCCCGGCCGCGGCGAGCAGCTCCGGCAGCCGGGCGCGCAACCGGGTCAGGTCCTGGATCGCCGCGGCCCCGAGCGGATCCGACCCGAACACCACGAAGTAGCGCGCGGCGCTGCCGCCCGCGGAGAGCACGGCGCCGAACTCGATGTCCACGGGCTGGTCGGCGGGGCCGACCACTTCGGCCACCCCGGGCTGCTCCTCGAGCAGCTGCTGGAGGCGGGCGAGTGAGCGGCGCCTGCTCGAGATCCTCGGCTGCTCGACGACGACCACGGTCGGGGACAGCACCCCGGCCGCGAACCCCTGGCTGGCAGCGCGGTAGGCCTGGCGCGCCTCCGCGTCGCGAGGCAGCCCGCGGATCAGCGGGTTGCCGAGGTCGAGCCGCGCCAGGCCGGTGGCGGCCAGCGCCAGCGCGGCGACCGTCAC
>JBOGXS010000109.1:0-4642 GCA_050693815.1 Thermoleophilaceae bacterium
GACCAGGAGTCCGCCGAGCCCGACCAGGAGTCCGCCGAGCCCGACCAGGAGTCCGCCGAGCCCGACCAGGAGTCCGCCGAGCCCGACCAGGCCCGCTCCGAGGCCGAGGACGCGTCCGCCGAGGACCAGCCCGGGGCCGACTCGGAGGATGGCGACGAGCGCGCCCAGGAGCCGGACCAGCAGTCAGCGGGCTAGGTGCCCCGGCTCGTTCCTCGCAGGGTGGCCCGGACCAAGGAGAAGAGTGCGCGCAACTCGCTGATCGAGCTGGTCTCGATCGTCGCGGTCGCCCTCGGCCTCGCGCTGGGGATCCAGGCCTTCCTGGTCAAGCCGTTCCGGATCCCGAGCGAGTCGATGGCGCCCACCCTCGAGGTCGGACAGCGCGTGCTGGTCGACCGGCTGACGAAGAACTTCGGCGATTACGAGCGCGGCGACGTGCTCGTCTTCAAGCCGCCGGCGGGGGCCGACACGAACTCCTGCGGCGCCCAGCACGGGAGCCGCTCGGCGTGTCCCGAGCCGACCGACGAGCGCTCCGACACCAACTTCATCAAGCGGGTCGTGGCCGTGGAGGGCGACCGGCTCTCGATCCGCCGAGGACGCGTCTTCATCGACGGCCGAGCGCAGCGCGAGCCCTACGCCCGCCTCGACGCCAGCTGTCCGATCTGTCGCCTGCCCGAGCCGATCACCATCCCCGAAGATCACTACTTCATGATGGGCGACAACCGCGGCGCCAGCGCGGACAGCCGCGAGTGGGGTCCGGTGCCGAAGGACTGGATCATCGGCCAGGCGTTCGCGACCTACTGGCCGATCGACCGGATCGGGACCCTGTAGCGCCGCGCCGCCCGTATCACCGGGCGCTCCGGTCGGCCCGAACCGCCGGGTCGCGCACGAGCGTCGGTTAGGCTCGTCCGGGTGCGCCGGATCGTCGAGACCCTGGCGATCGTGGCGGTCGCGCTCGGGCTGGCGCTCGCCATCCAGGCCTTCCTGGTGAAGCCGTTCCGGATTCCGAGCGAATCGATGGTCCCGACGCTGGAGGTGGGGCAGCGGGTGCTCGTCGACCGCTTCACGCAGAAGCTCGGCTCGGACCTCGAGCGCGGCGACGTGCTCGTGTTCACGCCGCCGGCGGGGGCCGACACGAACACCTGCGGGGCTCGGGACGTGCCGCGCCGACCCTGCCCGGAGCCGACCCCGGGCCGGTCGGACACGAACTTCATCAAGCGGGTGGTTGGGGTCGGCGGCGACCGGCTGTCGGTGCGCGACGGGCGCGTCTACCTGAACGGCCGGCGGCAGCGGGAGCCGTTCGCGAACGTCTCAGCCTGCACCGACGGGGGCGACTGCGACCTGCCCGTCGCGATCACCATCCCCGAGGACCACCTGTACATGATGGGCGACAACCGCGGCGCGAGCGCGGACAGCCGGGTCTGGGGCCCCGTCCCCGAGGAATGGGTGATCGGCCAGGCATTCGCGACGTACTGGCCACCGGACCGGATCGGGACCCTGTAGGCAGGTGAGTCCCGGCCCGCGCCGGCTGGCTCGCAATTCGGCCCGCCGGGGGCTGGCTCGCCGTTCGGCCCCGGGGCTCGCCGCGCGGGCTCGCTCGGCGCCCCACCGCGCACGTTCCTCCGATCCTTCCGCCGAAGCGGCGCCTATGATCGCCTCAGCGTGTGGACTTCGCGGACCGCCGACAGCGAGGGACCGGCTCCGGTGCACCCGCCGGCGCAGGCCACCAGCGCCGCGCGGCGGGTCGCGCGCGCCCGGCGGCGCAATACGAGTGGACGCCGCCTGTTCGCCTTCGATCGAGAGTTGGGCTGCCGCTACGTCGCGGGCGCCGACGAGGCGGGGCGGGGCTCGCTCGCGGGCCCGCTCGTCGCCGCGGCGGTGCTGTTCGACCTCGAGCGTCTCACGCTGTCCGACCGCCGAGCGCTCAGCCGCCTGAACGACTCGAAGCAGCACACCGCCGAGGCCCGCGAGGACCTCTACCCGCTGGTGCTGAGGGCCGCGGCCCGCTCCGTGATCGTGTCGCGCTGCGTGCGCGGGATCGACAAGCGCGGGCTGCACAACACGAACCTCGAGGCCCTCCGCACAGCCCTCGTCGGCGTGGCGCGCCACGGCACCGTCTGCCTCGTGGACGGCTTCAACGTGCCGGACTTCGGGTACGAGCAGCGCGCCGTGATAGACGGCGACTGCCGCAGCGCGGCCATCGCCGCAGCCTCCGTCCTGGCCAAGGTGAGCCGCGACCGCTACATGCGCAAGGCGGCCGCACGGCACCCGGAATGGGACTTCGACACCAACGTCGGCTATTCCACCCCCGAGCACCGGGCCGCCATAGCCACGCACGGCGTGTCGCCGCTGCACCGCCTCTCCTTCCAGTCGATCGCGTACCACCAGCTGGCGCTCGAGGGCTGACCGCAAGCGGCCACCACGCTCAGCCTGGATCCACCGATCCTGAGCACCGAGGCTCAGAACGCCCCCTCCAGATGCTCCAGGCTGAGCAGCCGCCCGCTCCTGTCGAAGGCGATCCCGATCGCGTCGAAGCGAAGCTCGCCAGGTCGGGGACCCTCCGACCCGCGTAGCGCGAACCACTCGCGCGCCATCAGCCGCACCTGACGCCTCTTGCGGGCGCCGATCGCGGCGAACGGGCCGAGCTCTCCGGGCGGGCCGCTCAGCACGCGCGTCTTGACCTCGCAGAAGACGAGGCACTCGGAATCGGCCGCCACCAGGTCGAGCTCGCCGTGCCGGGTCCGGAAGTTCTCGTCGAGGACGGTGAAGCCGCGTGCCTCGAGATGGCGTCTGGCCAGCCGCTCGCCGGCAGCGCCCACCAGGCGCCTGGGGTCCGATCCGGTCATGGCCTGGGGTCCGATCCGGTCATGGCCTGGGGTCCGATCCGGTCATGGCCCGCGAAGCTACGCCGGGCCGCCGAACGCGTGTGCGACAGCTGTAACGAATTCGTTACGTCCGGCCCCCCACCCGTCGTTCGCCGCCGCCTAGCGTGGCCGCCCATGCTCGCGTGTGTCGCCACGTTCGCGCTCGACGGTGTGTCGAGCCATGAGGTCACGGTGGAGGTCGACGTCCGCCCGGGGCTGCCGGCCTTCACGCTCGTCGGACTGCCAGACCGAGCCGTGCGCGAGTCGCGCGAACGCGTCCGCGCGGCGCTGCTCAACTCCGAGCTCGACTTCCCGCAGAAGCGCCTGACGGTCAACCTCGCGCCCGCGCACGTGCGCAAGGCGGGACCGAGCTTCGACCTGGCCATAGCGGTCGGCCTGCTCGCCGCCAGCGGGCAGGTGCCGCGCGAGGCGCTCGGCGAGTACGCGCTCTGCGGCGAGTTGTCGCTTACGGGCGAGATCCGGCCGGTGCGCGGCGCCCTGGCGGCTGCGCTCGGCGCGCGCCGCGCGGGCTATCGCCACCTGCTGGTGTCGGAGGCCAACGCGCCGGAAGCGACGCTCGTGGACGGCGTCGACGTCCGCGGGATCCCGTCGCTCGGCCGGGTCGCCGACCTGCTCCACGCCCGCTGGACGCCGGAGCCGGCGGTGCCCGCCGCGCCGTCGGGAGAGGCGTCAGAGCGCGTCCTCGACCTCGTAGACGTCCGCGGCCAGGACGACGCCAAGCGTGCGCTCGAGATCGCTGCCGCCGGCGGGCACAACCTGCTGATGGTCGGCCCGCCGGGGGCGGGAAAGACGATGCTGGCGCGGCGCCTTCCCGGCATCCTGCCGCCGCCCACCTTCGAGGAGGCGCTCGAGGTCACCCAGATGCACAGCGCGGCGGGCATCGGCAGCGGCCGGCTCACCACCGAGCGCCCGTTCCGCGCTCCGCATCACACGATCTCCGCGCAGGGTCTGGTGGGCGGCGGCAACCGCCCGATGCCGGGGGAGATCACGCTGGCGCACCGGGGCGTCCTGTTCCTCGACGAGCTGCCGGAGTTCGGCCGGGCCGCCATCGACGCGCTGCGCCAACCGCTCGAGGAGGGCTACGTGGAGATCATGCGCGGGCAGCGCGCGCTCGAGTTTCCCGCGAACGCGATGTTGGTGGCGGCCTGCAACCGCTGCCCATGTGCGCGGGCGCCGGACCGGTGCGCGTGCACGTCGCTGGAGGTGGGTCGCTACCTGCGCCGGCTGAGCGGGCCACTGCTCGACCGCATCGATCTCGTCTGCGAGGTGGACCAGGTGCCGGCGCTGGAGCTGGTCCGGGCCCAGCGCGGGAGTCAGGCGACCTCGGCGGAGGTCCTGGAGCGAGTGATCGCCGCCCGGGCGCGACAGCACGCCCGGCTCGCGGGCACCGGGGCGCTCTGCAACGGCGACATGGACGGCCGTCTCACGCGCCGCAAGGTGCGGCTCGACGCCGCCCTCACGGCAACCCTCCTGGCCGCTCGCGACCGGCTCAGCCTGAGCGGCCGCGGCCACGATCGGGTGCTGCGGGTGGCGCGCACGATCGCGGACCTGGACGGCCGCGAGCAGATCCACGAGAGCGACATGGACGAGGCGCTCTCCTATCGCCTTGACGGGAGGGAGGTGCTCGCGGCGTGAGCGAAGCGGGAAATGTTGGCGCCGCGAACGATGCGCGAGGTGTTGGCGCCACGAGCGAGGCGGGACGGGCCCCATGACCGAGGGCGGCTTGGCGCCGTGACCGCCCTACCGGCAGAGGCATGCCC
>JBOGXS010000110.1:0-5245 GCA_050693815.1 Thermoleophilaceae bacterium
CGTACTCCTCGATGTGGATCGAGGTGAGCTCGTCGTCCTTGACGAGGCGCTCGGAGATGATGATCGCGTCCTCGAAGTTGTAGCCCTCCCAGGACATGAAGGCGACCAGGCAGTTCTTGCCGAGCGCCAGCTCGCCGTTGTCGGTCGAGCTGCCGTCGGCCAGCACCTGCGCCTTCTTGACCTTCTCGCCCTGGTCGACCAGCGGCTTCTGGTGAATCAGCGTGCCCTGGTTCGAGCGCCTGTACTTCTCGAGCTCGTACTCCTTCTTGCCGTCGCCGGTCTCGACGACGATGCGCTCGGCGTCGACGTAGGAAACCGTCCCGGTGGAGTCGGAGAGGACCACGTCGCCGGAGTCCACGGCGGCGCGGGTCTCCATGCCGGTGC
Source organism: Thermoleophilaceae bacterium (assembly GCA_050693815.1). Lineage (GTDB taxonomy): Bacteria > Actinomycetota > Thermoleophilia > Solirubrobacterales > Thermoleophilaceae > JACVRW01. The sequence continues at coordinate 385 of JBOGXS010000110.1, forward strand.
CCACCAGCGGCGCCTCGGTCTTCAGGAGCGGCACGGCCTGGCGCTGCATGTTCGAGCCCATCAGCGCGCGGTTGGCGTCGTCGTGCTCGAGGAACGGGATCAGCGCCGTGGCCACGGACCAGATCTGCACGGGCGAGACGTCCATCAGGTGGACGTCCTTGGGCGAGGCCAGGACGCTCTCGTCCTCGCGCGTGCGGCATTCGACCGCCGGCCCCTTGAGCTTGCTGGTCTTCGGGTCCAGCTCGGCGTTGGCCTGGGCGATGACCTTGTCCTCCTCCTGGGTGGCGTCCAGGTGGACGATCTCGTCGGTCACCACGCCGTCCTTGACCACGCGGTAGGGCGTGGTCACGAAGCCGTGCTCGGAGACCTCGGCGAAGCTCGACAGCGACCCGATCAGGCCGATGTTCGGGCCCTCCGGGGTCTCGATCGGGCACATGCGGCCGTAGTGGGTGGGGTGCACGTCGCGCACCTCGATGGGCGCGCGCTCGCGCGTGAGCCCGCCCGCGCCCAGCGCGTTCAGGCGGCGCCGGTGGGTCAGGCCGGTCAGCGAGTTCGTCTGGTCCATGAACTGGCTCAGCTGCGAGGAGCCGAAGAACTCCTTCAGCGCGGCCACGACCGGGCGGATGTTGATGATCGTCTGCGGCGTGATCGTGTCCGAGTCCTCGGTGGTGAGGCGCTCGCGCACGACTCGCTCCATGCGGTAGAGGCCGATGCGGAAGGCCTCCTGGATCAGCTCGCCGACCGTGCGCAGACGCCGGTTGCCGAAGTGCTCGTACTCGTCGAGCCGGTCGGCGACCGGCCCGCGCTCCATCGCGACCGCCTCGAGCGCGAAGTCCTTGATCGGCTCGCCGTCGTCCTCGTACATGCCCGACTCGGGGATGCCGAGCTCCTTGGGCAGCGAGATCAGCTCCTTGATCAGCTCGATGATGTCCCGCGGCGTGAGCGTGCGGGTGTCGAGCGCCTCGTCGATGTGGAGCCGGCTGTTCAGCTTGTAGCGCCCCACGCGCGTGAGGTCGTAGCGCTTGGGGTCGAAGAAGAGCTGGTTGAGGAGGTTCTTGGCCGCGTCGATCGAGGGCGGCTCGCCCGGACGCTGCTTCTTGAACAGCTCGATCAGCGAGCCCTCCTCGGACTTGGTGACCTCGGTGTCGGCCTCGAGCGTGAGGCGGATGTAGAGCGAGCCCTCGAAGAGGTCGAGGATCTCCTCGTCGCTGCCGGTCCAGCCCTCGGGCACGTAGCCGCCCTCGCGCAGCGTGTCGCCCATCGCGCGCAGCAGCACGCTGACCGGCAGCTTGCGCTTGCGGTCGATGCGCACGTAGACGCGGCCCTTCTTGTCGATCTCGAGCTCCAGCCAGGAGCCGCGGGCGGGCATCAGGTTGGCGATGAAGACCTGCTTCTCGCGGTCCTTGGGCTCCATCACGTAGGCGCCCGGGCTGCGCACGAGCTGGGTGACCACCACGCGCTCGGTGCCGTTGATGATGAACGTGCCCCAGTCGGTCATCCAGGGGAAGTCGCCCATGAAGACCGACTGCTCGCGGATCTCGCCGGTCTCGCGGTTCTGGAAGGCGACCTTGACGGTCAGCGGCCGCGCGTAGCTGAGGTCCTTCTCGCGGCACTCCGAGATCGGAGCGACCGGCTCGTCGAAGTGGATGTCCTCGAAGACGACGGCCAGGTTGCCGGTGTAGTCCTCGATCGGGGAGACGTCGTCGATCGTCTCGCGCAGTCCGCCCTTGGCCGTGTCGACGAGCCACTCGAAGGCGCGCCGCTGGAGGTCGATCAGGTTGGGTACTTCGAGGGCGTTCTCGAGCCGGGAGAACGAGCGGCGGGTGCGAGCAGCGTCAACGCGTGCCAAAGCGGCGAACTCCTTTGGATACAGATTGAGAGGAAAGGCGGGCAGGGCGCAAAGCGCGACCCACCAGAATAGCAGACTCAATTACTCCCCGTTAGGGGAGGCTGCCGGCCGGCATCGTGCCGACCCGCGCGCCCATCACGGACCCCGTCCCGACGCGCCGGGAATATGTGCCGGCGCGGCTCCGATTCGCTGCGCGAAGGGACGGCTGCGGCTATAGGCCGTCTACGAGGGTAGCGCGTCGGCCCAGCAAGAGGCAACCCGCGGCATACAGGCTGTATGGCACGCGGACGTGGCGCGAGGTGGCCGGCCACAGGAGCGGGGCCCCGGTGCCGATGCCCAGGTCGCGCACGAAGTGGGCCAGCATGCCGGCGGCGGCGCCCTTCGCGGTCGCGCTGCCAGTGCGGGCCGCCCACAGGGCCATCGGCGCCACGGCGAGCAGGCAGTGGGTGACCGGGCGCGGGTCGCCGGGATCGGGATGTACGGCACGGAGGGCGAGCGGCACGTGGTCGAGATCGGGCAGAAGGGAGCCGGCCAGGTAGCCGGCGGTCCACTCGCGCGAAGGCCACTCCTGCGAACGCAGCGGCAGGTTGAGCAGGATGAGGCCGGCGGTGGCCACGTGGGCCGGCTCGTCGAGCATGCCGACGACGATCCAGCGCGGCCTCCGGCGCCGGATGACGTAGTCGGCCCCGACGATCGTCGCGAGGCAGGCGAGGGCCAGGGGGCGCCGCACCCGGCGCACCGTATGGGATCGGCTGCGCAGCCGGCCGAGCCGGCCGCTTGCCGCTACCGCCCGGTCACCGCGGCGCTTCCGCCCCCGCGCCGCTCCGGCTCGGCCGCCGCCAGGACCCGCTTGCCGCGGCCGAGCTCGAGCGCGGTCACCGCGCCGATCTCCGCCACCTCGCTGAACACGTGGCCGTACCGGGCCTGCAGCGCCTGCCCCTCCGGCGAGGAGATGAAGTCCGGCTCGGCCGTGGCGCTCGGGGTGTTGCGCTGCACCGCGCGCGGGTTGGCGATCGCCTCCGGCAGCGAGCTGCCCAGGTCGATCCGGTCGACCAGCACCTGCAGCACCGTGCCGATGATCGTCGACCCGCCCGGGGACCCGACGGCCAGGAAGGGCTTGCCCCTCTCGGTCACGATCGTCGGCGCCATCGAGGAGCGCGGACGCTTGCCGCCGTCGGCCCGGTTGGGGTGCTCGGTGGAGTCGTAGTTGAAGTCGGTCAGCTCGTTGTTGAGCAGGAACCCCCAGCCCGGCACCACGATCCCGTTGCCGCCGATGGACTCGATCGTGAAGGTGTAGGACACGACGTTGCCGCGGCGGTCGGAGACGACCAGGTGGGTGGTCGACTCGTGGGGGTGCGAGATGGTGGCCGAGCCACGCGGGCGCTTGCCCTTGTCGCGGCCCTTGCCCTTGTCGCGGCCCTTGCCCTTGCCGCGATCCTTGCCCTTGCCCTTGCCTCGATCCTCGCCCTTGCCGCGGTCCTCGCCCTTGCCGCCCCGATCGTCGTACGGATCGCCGGGGGCCACGGGGCTGACAGCCGCCCGCTGCTCGTCGATCAGCGCGCGGCGCTCGGCCGCGAAGGAGTCGGAGAGCAGACCGCTCAGCGGTACGTCGAAGAAGGCCGGGTCGGCCAGGTAGGCGTTGCGGTCGGCGAACGCGAAGCGCGAGGCCTCGAGCATCAGGTGCAGCGCGCGGGTGCGGTCGGCGCCGAGGTCGCGGTAGCCCTCGAGGATGTTGAGTGCCTCTCCGACGGTAGATCCGCCGCTCGAGGGCGGTCCCATGCCCCACACGTCGTAGCCGCGGTAGCGCACGTGCGTCGGCTCGCGCTCGGGGGCGGTGTAGCCGGCCACGTCGTCCTCGGTCATGAGGCCCGGGCGCCAGACGTGGTCGGCGTCGGGGGCCGTGGGCGGCTCGCGAACGGCTTCGACCATGGCCTCGGCCACCGGGCCGTCGTAGAAGCCCTCGGGCCCGCGCCGGGCGATGCGACGGTAGGTGCGCGCGAGGTCCGGGTTGCGCAGCACGCTGCCCTCGTCGCGGGCGGTGCCGTCGGGGTCGAGGTAGATCTCGGCAGTGGACGGGATGTCGTCGAAGTAGGGGATGTTCGGCTCGGTCTGGGAGACGAAGGTCTCGTCCACGACGAAGCCGCGCCGCGCGACCCGGATCCCGGGGCGCAGCGCCTTGCGCAGCGACAGCGTCCCGTAGCGGTCCAGCGCTCTGTCCCAGCCCGCCACGGTGCCCGGAACCCCGGCCGAAAGACCGCTGTAACGGGCGTCGTCGAACTCGAGTGGCTGCCCGTTCTCCATGAACGAGTCGGGGCGCATCGCCCGCGGCGAGAGCTCGCGCGAGTCGATGGTGGTCACCTCGCCCTTGCGCGGGCGGATGACGATGAAGCCGCCCCCGCCGATGCCGCACGAGAAGGGCTCGACCACGCCGAGCACGCCGGCGGCGGCGACTGCGGCGTCGACCGCGTTGCCGCCGCGCTCGAGGGTGCGGATGGCCGCGCGCGTGCCGAGCCCGTCGACTGAGGCGGCGCCGCCGCCGCGGCCGACGGCGGTGGCCTGCTTCGGACCGGCCTGCTTCGCGAGGGCGACCTGCGGGTCGAAGAGGACTACGGCTATGAGGGCGACGAGCAGTATGCGAAGAGCCATCGCCGCTGCGCTACCCGGAACCAGCTCAGGTCATGCAGGGGTCCGGCACGTTTGGCGACCATAGGTCAACTTTCGTGACGGACCCCCCCGGGCGGGAGCGCCGAGCTACTTCAGCTCGACCGCCCCGCCGGCCTCCTCGAGCTCGCCCTTGAGCTTCTCGCCCTCCTCGCGGTCGACGCCCTCGCGGACCGGCTTGGGGGCCTCGTCCACGAGCGCCTTGGCCTCCTTGAGGCCCAGGCCGGTGGCGGCGCGCACGACCTTGATCACCTGGATCTTCTTGTCGCCGGCCGCCGTGAGCACGACGTCGACCGTGCTCGACTCCTCCTCGGCGCCCGCGCCGTCACCGGCCGCGCCGCCGCCCGCCGC
>JBOGXS010000111.1:0-10341 GCA_050693815.1 Thermoleophilaceae bacterium
CGCCGGGGTCGCGCTGCGTGACCTGCGCGCGTCGCCGGCGGACCTGGCCGTGCCGCGCGGCCCGGACAGCCGGCCGGCCGGGGTGTCGGTCGTGCAAAGCGTGGGCTCCGACACCGTGATCGGCAAGAAGGTCGTCACGCTCGAGCTCGACCGGGCGGCGCGCGAGCGCGGCCGGCGCTCGGTGTACGTGCCCACCGGGCAGACCGGCGTGGCGATCGCCGGCTGGGGCATCGCCGTCGACCACGTGATCTCCGACTACGTGGCAGGCGCCGCCGAGCGGCTCGTACACGAGGGGGCGGAGCGCGGCGACCTGCTGTTCGTGGAGGGCCAGGGCGCCCTCTTCCATCCCGCCTACTCGGGCGTGACGCTCGGCCTCCTGCACGGCTCGGCCCCCGACCTGCTCGTGCTGGTGCACAAGGCCGGCGCCGCGGCCGTCCGCAACTACCCCGACCTCCCCATCCCGGCGCTGCCCGAGCTGATCGCGGCCTACGAGGCGGTGGCCCGGCCCGTTCGCCCCGCGCGCGTGGCCGCGCTCGCGCTCAACACCTCGGAGCTCGACGAGCACGACGCCCGCGCCGCCACGGGCCGGGCCGAGGAGGAGACCGGCCTCGTGGCCGACGACGTCGTGCGCTTCGGGCCCGAGCGCGTGCTCGACGCGGTGCTGAAGGCATTGTGAGGCTGCCCGAGCGGAAGCACCCGGCTCGGCCGGGTGCGCACCGATTGCCAAAGATCGGCTTCGGCACGTGGCGACTGTCGGGGCGCGACTGCGAGCAGGGCGTGGCCGACGCCCTGGCCGCCGGCTACCGGCACCTCGACACCGCCGCCATGTACGAGAACGAGGAGGAGGTCGGGCGCGGGCTGCGGGCGTCGGGCGTCGACCGCTCCGAGGTGTGGCTCACGACCAAGGTCTGGCCGGACGACCTCGAGCCGCGGCGGGTGAGAGCGGCGCTCGAGCGCTCGCTGCGGTCGCTGGGCGTGGACCACGTGGACCTGTTCCTGATCCACTGGCCGAACCCGGCGGTCCCGCTGGCAGCGACGCTAGAGGCGATGAGCGCGCTGCGCGACGAGGGCCACACGCGCGAGATAGGCGTGTCGAACTTCACCGCGGCCCTTTTCCGCGAGGCGATCGACCTCGCCCCGGTGATCGTCAACCAGGTCGAGTACCACCCCTTCCTGCGCCAGGAGGCGGTGCTCGACGCCTGCCGCGAGCACGGCGCCGAGCTGACCGCCTACCGGCCGCTGGCGAAGGGCGAGGTGGCGGACGACCCCACGATCGGCGCGATCGCCCGCGCCCACGACGCCACGCCCGCGCAGGTGGCGCTGGCCTGGCTGATCGGGCAGGACGGCGTCTCCGCGGTGCCGAAGGCCTCGAGCCCGGAGCGCCGGCGCGAGAACCTGGCCGCGCTCCGGCTCGAGCTGACCCCCGAGGAGCGCGCCCGCATCGACGCGCTGCCGAAGGGCCGGCGCGCGGTCGAGACCCAGTGGTCGCCCGACTGGGACCAGTGATCTGTGCGCATCGTCACACAAGCCGGCTGACGATCGGGTACCCAAGGGGCGTGCCCGCAGGTCTTCCCGCAGGACCCAGGTACCCCGCCGCGCTGCAGTCGATCGCATTCTGGAGCCGGCCGCTGGCGTCGCTGGAGCGCTGGCGCGCCCGCTACGGCAGGCGCTTCACGATCCGCCTGCCGCTGGCCCCGCCCTTCGTGATGCTCTCCGACCCCGCCGACGCGCAGGAGGTCTTCAGGGCGCCACCCGACGTGCTCCACCCCGGCCAGGGCGCGCGCGTGCTCGAGCCCGTGGTCGGGACCAACTCGGTGATCCTGCTCGACGAGGGCGCGCACATGGAGCAGCGCAAGCTCATGCTCCCGGCCTTCCACGGCGAGCGCATGGGGCGGCTGACCGGGCTGATGGAGGAGGTCTCCGAGCGCGAGGTGGCGGGCTGGCCGCAGGGCGTGCCGGTCGACCTGCACCCGCGCGCCCAGCGCCTGACGCTCGAGATCGTCCTGCGGGCCGTCTTCGGGCTGCGGCCGGGGCCACGCCTGGACGCCCTGCGCGAGCGCCTCCGCGACATGCTCTCGTTCGGCGACCGACCGATCAGCCTCCTGCCGATTCCCCCCGAGAGCGTGGCGGGGCGGCTGCTCGCGCGCTGGCGGCCGCTGGCGCGCTTCAACCGGCTTCGCGAGGAGGCCGACGCGCTGCTCTTCGAGCTGATCGACGAGCGCCGGGGCCGGGAGGGCGCCGGCGACGACGTGCTCTCCATGCTGCTCGAGGCGCGCCACGAGGACGGCTCGCCGATGTCGCTACAGGAGCTGCGCGACGAGCTCATGACGCTGCTCGTGGCGGGACACGAGACCACGGCCTCCACGCTCGCCTGGGCGTTCGAGCGCCTCACGCGCGAGCCGCGGGTGCTGAGCCGGCTCCACGACGAGATCGCCGCCGGCGACCGCGACGAGTACCTGACCGCCACGATCCAGGAGACGCTGCGACGCCGGCCGGTGCTGCCCAACGTGGCGCCCCGGCTCGCGATGCGCCCGCTCGAGGTGGGCGGCTTCGCCTACCCGGAGGGCGTGTGCCTGGTGCCGAACGCGTACCTGATCCACCACGACCCGGCCATCTATCCCGACCCCTACGCGTTCCGCCCCGAGCGCTTCCTCGACGAGCCGCCCGGCACCTACACCTGGATCCCCTTCGGCGGCGGCCGCCGGCGCTGCCTCGGCGCGAGCTTCGCGATGCTCGAGATGAAGGTCGTGCTCCGCAACGTGATCGGGGTGTGCCGGATCGGCCCCGGGGGTAACGGCTTCGAGGTGGCCCGGCGGCGCAACATCACCATCCGGCCGGCGGCGGGGGCACGCGTGGTGCTGACACGGAGCGGCCCATGATCGACCAGCCGGGCGTCGAGCTCGTGCGCCGCCTTCGGATACGGCTCACCTGGCTGGGCTGGCTGGGTGGCGCCGCGGGCGCGCTCGTGGTGTTCACGTCGGTCGGGTTCCTCATTCCGATCTTCCTCGAGGTCGAGGACCGCGAGGAGCTCGGCCTGCTGAACGGCCCGCTGGTCGCGGTCTACGTCCTCATCAGCGGGATGCTCCTGATGACGCACCTCAACCGCCGCCTCGAGAGGACGCTCGCATGGGTGGTGGAGGGTCGGGCTCCGGACGAGCGCGAGCACCGCGAGACGCTGAGGCTGGCCGTCCACGGGGTCAAGCTGTACGCGCTCGCGTGGCTCGTCGGGGCGGTGCTGTTCTCGGCGCTGAACGGATTCGCGCACTCGTGGGCCTTCGCGGCGGTGGTGGCGGGCGCGATCTGGCTGGGCGGGGAGACCACCTGCGCGCTCGACTACCTGATCACCGAACGCGTGCTGCGGCCCGTGACCGCTCGCGCCCTCGCCGCGCGTCAGCCGGAGAGGACCGTCGCGCCCGGCGTGCGCGGGCGGCTGGTCATGGCCTGGCTGCTCGGCACCGGGGTGCCGCTCCTCGGCGTGCTCGTCGTCGGCATAGTCGGCCTGTCCAAGCCGAGCGTCGAGACCGAGTACCTGGCCGCCGCGATCGTCTTCCTCGGCGCCGTGGCCGCCGGCGCCGGCCTGTTCGCCACCCTCTTCGCGGCCAAGGCGATCGCCGATCCGGTCACGTCGGTGCGAGACGGGCTCGAGCGGGTCAAGCGAGGCGAGCTGGAGGCTCGCGTGCCGGTGGACGACGGCAGCGAGGTCGGGCTCCTGCAGGCCGGGTTCAACCGGATGGCCGAGGGGCTGTGCGAGCGCGAGCGGATCCGCGACCTGTTCGGGCGCCAGGTGGGAGAGGAGGTGGCGCGGGCGGCGCTGCGCGACGGAACCCGCCTGGGCGGGGAGGAGCGCGAGGTCGGCGCTCTCTTCGTGGACCTGGTGGGCTCCACCTCGATGGCGATGGCCATGCCCCCGACCGAGGTGGTGCGGCTGCTGAACCGCTACTTCCGGATCGTGGTCGAGGTGTCAGAGCGCGAGGGCGGCCTCGTGAACAAGTTCGAGGGCGACGCCGCGCTCTGCGTCTTCGGCGCGCCCGTCGCGCGCGCCGACCCGGCGGGCGACGCCCTTCGCTGCGCCAGGCGCCTGGCGGCCCGGCTGTCGAGCGATGTCCCGGAGGTCGACTTCGGGATCGGCGTCTCGGCGGGGAGGGCGGTGGCCGGCAATGTCGGCGCGGAGCACCGCTTCGAGTACACGGTCATCGGGGACCCGGTCAACGAGGCGGCTCGCCTGTCCACGCTCGCCAAGCAGCGCCCCGAGCGCGTGCTGGCCTCCAAGGCGGCGCTCGCGCGGGCGGACGACGCCGAGAGCGCCGCCTGGAGCATCACGGAGTCCGCCCTGCTGCGCGGCCGTGACGCGCCGACGGGGCTGGCGCACCCGCTGGCCTGACTACGGCCCGACGATCCGGTGGGCCTTCAGTCCCAGGCCCAGGCCCTCGCGATCCTCGCTCGTCACGGGGTCGAGGCCGGTGAGGTCGCGCACCCGCTCGAGCCGGTAGGCCACGGTGTGGCGGTGGGCGTGGATCGCCTGGGCGGTGGCGTTCATGTTGCAGTCGTTCGCCAGGTAGGCGTCGAGCGTGCCGACCAGGTCGGTGGAGTACTGCTCGTCGTAGCGCACCAGCGGCGCCACCGTGTCCTCGTAGAAGCTGCGCACCTCCTCCGGGTGGCTCACCATGACCCGGAACAGCAGCCTGTAGGTGCCAGAGCCGATCTCACCGCCGGGCGGCTCGGCACCGGCGGCGGTCACGCCGAGCACGAGCTCCGCCTCCTCCAGGGCGCGGCGCGCCTCGGCGGCTCCGCTCCGCAGCGAGGACAGGCCGACCTGCGCGCGCCGGCCGAGGCGCGTGGCGGCGCGGCGGGCGCCGTCGGGCGAGCCGGGCAGCAGGCCGTAGACCTTTCCGTCCACGACCTGGACCAGCGCTCCGGGCGCCTCGCTCTGAAGCATGGCGATCAGCCGGCCGGGGCCGCGGCCGTTCGGGTCGGCGCACAGCCCGGTGAAGCCCGCGGTGAGATCGCAGCCCAGGCGGGCGGCGCGCCGCTCCACGTCGGCGTGGTCGAGCTCGGGCCGGGCCAGGAGCTCCTCGAGGAACGCGCCACGCAGGCTCTGCTCGGTATCGTCGCGGGCCTCGGCCACCGCCACCTCGGTCAGCGCGGCGATGGCCGCCATGTGCAGGTACTCGCCGGCGTCCGGGCGGCCGGGCCCGAGCAGCAGCACCGCCCCCAGCTCCCGGCCGCCGGACACGACCGGCACCTCGAGCGTCACGCCCGGCGGGCGCTCGGTGCGCCCGCCCGCGAGGCTCGGGACCACCACCTCCACCGGCGCGCCGGCATGGGCCGAGGCGATCTCCGCCACGCGCTCGAGCCCGTCGCCGGCCAGCACGGCGCCCACCATCTCGAGGTGGGCGCCGCGCGGGGAGGCCGGGGGCCCGGGCGGGCTCACGTCCTGGGCAGGTACCGCTCGATCTCCCACGGCGTGACCTGCGTCCGGTAGTCGAGCCACTCGTCGCGTTTCAGCGCCACGTTGCGCTCGAAGATGGGCGGCCCGAGCGCCCGCTTCACGAGCTCCGAGCCGGCCATCTCCTCGATCGCCTCCCCGAGCGACTCGGGCAGGTGCTCGATGCCGAGCGCCTGCCGAGGCTGCCGGCGAGCGCTTCCAGTTGAGCTTTCATGCCCGCACCGTAGGACCGCGGTGCGGTGGGGTCTTTAGCCAGATGTCGAAGATTCGGCCACGCCGTTTCTCCCATCGGTCGACCCAGAGGAGCACGAGATGAGCGAATGGTCCTGCAACGCAAACCGCACCCAGAGCGCGCTGCGCACCGTGGGCGGAGAGCTGGTGCTGGAGGGCTCGAAGCCCGTTCTCCATCCGGGCCCGGCGCGGGCGCAGCTACGCGCGGAAGAGCCGGGCGAGCGGCAGCTCGAAGCCGGGCAGCCGCGGGGACTCGAGGATGCCGTCCTGGTCGAGCTCGAGCGCTATGTCGAAGGTCGGCGAGCCGGGCTCCGAGCGTCGATACACGAGGACCGTCTGGGCGACGTCGTCCACGAGCCAGAGCTCCGCCAGGCCGCCCTGCTCGTAGACGCGCTTCTTGGCCCCCACGTCGTAGCGCCAGGTGCCGGGCGAGCGCACCTCGACGCAGAGGTCCGGCACCTCATCGGGATAGCGAGAGAGGTCGGCGGGCCGGCGATCCTCGGCGAACCACAGCAGGTCGGGGCCGTAGACGTTGTACTCGTCCATCCTCACGTCGGTCGGGAGCAGCGCGAGGCCCCGCCGCTCGCCGCCCTCGACCCACTGCTGGACCGCCATGAAGAGCCGTCCTTGGAGCAGCGAGTGGATCGGCTTCGGCTCGTTCACGACGATCTCGCCGTCAACGAGCTGCTTGCGATCGCCCTCGACACTGACGGCGTAGTACTCGTCGGCTGTCATCCGGGTGGCGGTAGCGCTCATGAGCCACTGCCCAGGATAAGGCAGGGCCCGCCCACCTTCGCCCCTTACGCCGGCGCGCGCAGCTGGCCGCCGCGCTCGGTCCCGGCGATCAGCTCGTCCGGTGACTTCTCCTTGGGGATGAAGCCCGACTTCATGCCGAAGTAGACGGCCTGCGGGTGGTGGGCGACGATGGCCACGGTGGACTGCTCGGGCATCACCGCGTAGCCGTCCGAGAGCGTCATGCCGACCCGCTCGAGATCGAGCAGGCGCCACACCTTCTCGTGCTCGGACTGGTCCGGGCAGGCCGGGTAGCCCCACGAGTAGCGCCGGCCCTGGTCGAGCTCGCTTCCCCGCCCGCGCCGCACCTCGGAGTGCAGCCACTCGGCCAGGCCCTCGGCGGCCTGCACGCCGAGGCCGTGCGTGAAGAGCTGCTCGGCGAACTCGCCGTCCCGCTCGAGCTGGGCCATCAGCTCGGTCACCTCGGGGCCGACGGTCACGGCCTGGATCGCCACCACGTCGCGCTCGCCGGCTGCTCGGGGTGACCCCCCCGGGGCACCCCTCGCAGAAAGCGGACGGTAGAAGTCGGTCAGGCAGATGCGGTCGTGCTTCGGCTGGCGCGGGAACACCAGGCGTTCAAGCTCGCGCTCCGGGTCGTCCGGGTCGAACAGAACGAGTTCGTTGCCTTGCGCGGCGCAGCCAAAGTAACCAAGGCACGCGCGGGGGTGGAGGTAACTCTGCTCCCGCCACATGCGCTCGAGCCGGGGGCCGAAGTCCTCGGACACGAGCCGCTCCCACTCCTCGCCCTTCACGCCGCGCCCGCCCCAGTGCAGCTTGAACAGCACGTGGCGGTCGAGGTAGGGATAGACCTCGTCGAGGTCGACGTCGAGCTCGCGCACGCCCCAGAAGGGCGGCTCGGGGACCGGCACGTCCGTGCGGGCGGAGGAGCGCACGGAGTCGTCCGTCACCGGCGGGCCGTCGTCGGTCTGCTCGCCCTTCTCGCGCAGCCCGCGTGCCTCGCCGCGGAACTTGGCGATCAGGCCGTCGCGCGCCCCCTCATCCACCAACTGGTCGATCGTGGCCAGCCCGGCGAAGGCGTCCTTGCAGTAGAAGACGCCCGGCTCGTAGACCTCGTCCGACTCCTTGCCCTTCGGATAGAGGATGCGCCGGCCGAAGTCGCGGTTGATCGCGGCGCCGCCGATCAGCACCGGGAACTCCAGGCCGCGCTCGTGCAGCTCCTGCACGCAGGTGGGCATCTGCTTCGAGGTGGAGACGAGCAGGGCCGAGAGTCCGATCGCGTCTGCCTCGTGCTCCACGGCGGCGTTGATGATCGTGTCGATCGGGACCTGCTTGCCGAGATCGATCACGGTGTAGCCGTTGTTGGTCAGGATCGTGTTCACGAGCGACTTGCCGATGTCGTGCACGTCGCCGAACACCGTGGCGATCACGACCTTGCCCTTCGTGTGGCCCTCGATCCGCTCGAGGTAGTTCTCGAGCTGGGCCACCGCCCGCTTCATCACGGTGGCCGACTGGAGCACGAAGGGCAGGATCAGCTCGCCCGCGCCGAACTTGTCGCCCACCTCCTTCATCGCGGGCAGGAGCACCTCGTTGAGGGTGGGCACAGCCCCGATCTTCTCGACCGAGCGGTCGATCCAGTCCTCCACGCCCTCCTTCTTGCGGCGCAGGACGTGGAAGTGCAGCGCCTCCTCGGGCTCCATGCCCTCGGTCGGGTCGCCAGCCGCCTCATCCTCGGACTCGCCCTTCTGCTCGAAGTGGGCGATGAAGCGCTCGAGGGCGTCCTCGCGGCGGTTGAAGACGAGGTCGTCGGTCAGCTCGCGCTCGGCCTCCGGGATCTCCGGATAGGGGGTGATGTGGTTGGGGTTGACCATCGCCAGGTCGAGCCCCGCCTCCACGCAGTGGTGCAGGAAGACCGAGTTGAGCACCGCGCGCGCGGCGGGCGACACGCCGAAGGACACGTTCGACACGCCCAGCGAGGTCTTCACGCCCGGCAGCTCGGCCTTGATGCGGCGGATGCCCTCGATCGTCTCGACCGCCGAGGGCTTCCACTCGTCGTCGCCGGTGGTGAGCGTGAAGGTGAGCGCGTCGAAGATCAGCGCCTCACGGTCGAGGCCGTGCTCGTCGCAGGCCAGCTCCACGATGCGCCGCGCCACCTCGAGCTTGCGCTCGGCCGTCTTGGCCATGCCCACCTCGTCGATGGTCAGCGCGATCAGCGCGGCGCCGTGTGCCTTGGCCAGCGGAGCGACCACGTCCAGCTTGTCGCGGCCGGCCTCGAGGTTGACCGAGTTGACGATCGCCCGGCCGGGGATCTGCTCGAGGGCGGCGCGGATCACCTCGGGCTCGGTCGAGTCCACCTGGATCGGCGCGGGCTGGGTCAGCGCGATGCGCTTGACCACCTCGCGCATCTGCTCGTCCTCGTCCTGGCGCTCCGTGAGCGCCACGCAGACGTCGAGCACGTGTGCGCCGCCGCTCACCTGGTCCTCGGCCACCTGCACGAGCCCGTCGTAGTCGTCCGCCAGCAGCAGCTCCTTGGCCCTGCGCGAGCCCTGGGAGTTGACCCGCTCGCCCACCAGCGTCGGGCGCGGCTCCTGCACGAGCGGGGTGGCGGTCATCATGCTCGAGACGAGCGCCTGGCCGCGCTCGGGGCGCGCGCCGGCCCGCCTTCCGCCCACGCGGTCGGCGATGGCGGCGATGTGGTCGGGCGTGGTGCCGCAGCAGCCGCCCACGATCGTCACGCCGTGGCGCTCGACGAACTCCTGCAGCGTGTTCGCCAGCGGATCGGGCTGCTCGGGGAAGATCGTCTCGCCCTCGGGGCCCTGGAGCGGCAGGCCGGCGTTGGGGATGCAGTGCACCGGCAGGGGGCTGTTCTCGCCCAGGTAGCGGATCGCGTCGCGCATGTCCTCGGGGCCGGTGGAGCAGTTGAGCCCGATCACGTCGACGTCGAACGCGGTCAGCGTGGCGAGCACCGCCTGGATGTCGGTGCCGAGCAGCATCTTGCCGCCGTTCGGCAGCAGCGAGACGCTGGTCTGGATCGGCAGCGTGCGGCCGGTGAGGTTGAAGGCCTCGCGTGCTCCGAAGACCGCGGCCTTGACCTCCAGGATGTCCTGCGCGGTCTCGACGATGATCAGGTCGGCGCCGCCCTCCACGAGCCCGCGCGCCTGCTCGGTGAACACCTCGACCAGCTCGCGGAAGGTGATCCTCCCCAGGGTGGGGTCGTCGCTCGCCGGCAGGTGGCCGGTCGGGCCGATCGAGCCGGCCACGAAGCGGTGCTCTCCGGCGGCGGCGCGGGCGATCTCCGCGGCGCGGCGGTTGACCTCGAGCGTGTGCTCGCCGAGCCCCCACTCCTCGAGCTTCAGGCGCGAGCCCTGGAAGGTGTCGGTCTCGAGCACGTCCGCTCCGGCCTCGAGCATCGACTCGTGCACGCCCTGGATCACGTCCGGGCGGTGCAGCACGAGGGCCTCGTGGCACTTGCCCTCGAGCCCGCCGTAGTCCTCGCTGGTGAGGTCGAACTGCTCGAGGGTGGCGCCCATGCCGCCGTCGAACACGACGACGCGCTCGCGCGTGGCCTGGATGTAGTCGCGCTCGGCGGGCAAGGTGCGTCTCATGCTACACGAACCTTGACACAAGCGTGTGAAGGTTTGCCCCGGGGGTGTCTCAGCGGCGTCTCGGCCTGGGCGCCAGCAGGGTCAGCCGCCGGCTCGACGAGGCCCGCCGGCCGGCGGAGTCGCGCACCGTGACCGTCACGCGCAGCAGGAGGCGCCGGTTGCGCCTCAGCACCCGGCGCTCCCTTCGCGAGAGCTTGACGCGCAGGCTGACCCTCCCGCTGCCGGGGACCGTGAACGGCTTGCGCGCCAGGGTCAGGTGGGCGCGCCTGGTGCGGGCGCGCCGCCCGGCGCGAGCGCGCCGCGCGGTGC
>JBOGXS010000112.1:0-11385 GCA_050693815.1 Thermoleophilaceae bacterium
GGCGGGGGGGATGCCGTCAGTCGACGCCAGGGGCGGGGGTGCCGTGCGGGTCAGCCCACCGGCGCCATCGGCCCGCAGGCCTCGATGTCGCGCAGCAGCTGCTCGGCGCGGTCGGGGCCCCAGCGCCCGGTGCCCACCAGGTCGCCGGCCAGCTCGCCGACGCGGGTGAGGCCGTCGCGGGCCTCGTCGTTCCAGGCCCTCTCGTCGCAGAAGAGGAGCGCGTCGGCGGCCTCGCGGACGAGCGTGCACTCCTCCGGCGTGAGGGCGTCCGCACCCAGGTCGCGAACCGTCCGCATCAACCGGCCGTACGCCTGTGCGCGCTCGGAGTTCACCCTGGGGCGAGGGTAGCGGCGCGCGAGCGTGCTGTCCGGAACCGGGTGCTACGCTCGCGACTCGGTTCCTTTAACCCGGTCCGGAGAGGCCAGGAAGGGCAGTGGCTTGAGCGAGAAGACGGTCCTCGACCACGAGGACGTGCGGCGCACACTGGTGCGGATCGCCCACGAGATCGTCGAGAAGACGGCCAGCCTGCCGTCGCCGAGGCGGGTCGCGGTCGTGGGGATCCACCGTCGCGGCGCGGTGCTCGCCGCCCGGCTGCGCGACCAAGTGGCCGAGCTCCTCGGCGAGCCCGTCCCGCTCGGCGACATCGACATCAGCTTCTACCGCGACGACCTCGCCCGCCGCGATCCCACCGCCCAGCCGGTCGTGCACGCCTCGCACGTGGACTTCCCCGTCGAGGACACCACGATCGTCCTCGTAGACGACGTCCTCTACACGGGACGCACCGTCCGCGCGGCGATCGACGCCCTGTTCGACTACGGCCGGCCGGGCCGCGTGCAGCTCGCCGTGCTGGCCGACCGCGGCCACCGCGAGCTGCCCTTCCGCCCCGACTACGTCGGCAAGAACCTCCCCACCGCCCGCGGCGAGCGGGTGAATGTGCGAGTCGAGGAGATCGACGGGGTGGACGAGGTCGCGCTCGCCGAGCCCGGGCCGCGAGAGGACTCGGGTGCGCCGGGAGTGCCGGCATGAGGCACCTGCTCTCGGTCGACGACCTCGCGCGCGACGACATCGAGCGCATCCTCAGACGCGCCGCCAGCTTCGCCGAGGTCTCCGGGCGCGAGATCAAGAAGGTCCCCACGCTGCGCGGTCGCACGGTAATCAGCCTCTTCTTCGAGTCCTCGACCCGGACCAGCTCGAGCTTCGAGCTCGCCGCCAAGCGGCTCAGCGCCGACCTGGTGTCGATCAAGTCGAGCGGCTCCGCGGTCGACAAGGGCGAGTCGCTCAAGGACACCGTGCAGACGCTGTCCGCCTACGACCCGGCGGCGATCGTGATCCGCTCGCCGCACGCCGGTGCGGCCGCGCTGGTGGCGCGCTGGACGCGCGCCTCGGTGATCAACGCCGGCGACGGCAAGCACGAGCACCCGACCCAGGCGCTGCTCGACCTCTACACGCTCGAGCGGCGCGCCGGCGCCCTCGGGGGACTTCGCATCTGGATCGTGGGGGACGTGCTCCACAGCCGGGTCGCGCGCTCCGGCATCCTGGCCTTCTCGCGGATGGGCTGCGAGGTCACGGTCTGCGGCCCGCCCACGCTGATCCCGCGCGGCGTCGAGGCGCTCGGCTGCCGGGTCCGGACCACGCTCGACGAGCTGGGCGAGGCCGACGTGGTCTACGCGCTGCGGATGCAGCACGAGCGCATGACCGGCTCGTTCGTCCCCTCGCTGCGCGAGTACGCCGCGCAGTACCAGATCGACGGCAGGCGGCTGGGCCCGAACCAGCTGCTCATGCACCCAGGGCCCGTGAACCGGGGTGTCGAGCTGGCCGCCGAGGTGATCGACTCGCCGCAGGCGCTGATCGTTGAGCAGGTGGAGTCGGGCGTGGTGGTGCGCATGGCGGTGCTCTACGAGCTGCTGGCCGGGCGCGGAGCGCCGTCCGGGGTGTCCGAGCAGGCGGCGCCGGAGCCACAGCCGGCGTGAACTTCGCGTACCCCCGGCCCCGCTCGGGCCTCGAGCTGGACCGCGCCCGGGTCGCGCCCGCGACCGTGCTGGTCCGCGGCGCCCGCCTGCTCGATCCCCGAACGGGGCTGGACGGGAAGCTCGACCTGCTCGTTCGCGACGGCGTGATCGCCGAGCTGGGCGACGCGCTCGAGCTTCCGGAGGGCGCCGAGCTCGAGCTTCCGGAGGGCGCCGAGCTCGTGGAGGCCGAGGGCCTGCACGCGCTCCCGGCGTTCGTCGACCCACACGTGCACCTGCGCACGCCGGGCCGGGAGGACGAGGAGGACATCGACTCGGGCACCCGCGCCGCGGCGGCCGGCGGCTTCTGCGCGATCCTGGCCCAGCCCAACACCGAGCCGGTCGTGGACTCGGCGCCCGTGCTGCGCTCGCTGCGCGAGCGGGCCCGCGCCGAGGCCCGCATCCCGACCGGCTTCCTGGCGGCGATCACGGTCGGCCAGCGCGGCGAGCGGCTCACCGAGATGGCGGAGCTCGCGCACGCCGGCGCGGCGGGCTTCACCGACGACGGCCTGCCCGTGCGCTCGGCCGGCCTGATGCGCCAGGCGCTCCAGTACCAGCGCCTGGCCGGGCGCGTCCTGGCGCTGCACGAGGAGGACCCGACGCTGTCCGGCGACGGCGCGATGCACGAGGGCGCGACCTCCGCGCTGCTGGGGCTGGCAGGCATCCCCTCGGTGTCCGAGTCTGCCCAGGTGGCTCGCGACTGCGCGCTCGCGGCCTACGAGGAGGGCCGCATCCACGTGCAGCACGTCTCCGCGTGGGAGACCGTCGAGGTGATCGAGCGCGCCCGGGCCGCCGGCACGCGGGTGACCTGCGAGGCCACGCCGCACCACCTGCTGCTGACCGACGAGGCGGTGCGCTCGCTCGACACCAACCTCAAGATGAACCCGCCCCTGCGTGGCGAAGCCGATCGCCAGGCGCTGCTCGAGGCGCTGCGCTCGGGGGCGATCGACTGCGTGGCCACCGACCACGCCCCGCACGCGCGCGAGGAGAAGGAGCAGCCCTTCGAGCTGGCCCCGATGGGCGTCACCGGCCTCGAGACCGCCTTCGCGGCGCTCCACACCGAGCTGGTGCTGCCGGGCGTGCTCGGGCTCGGCCTGCTGGTGGAGCGCATGACGGCCGGGGGAGAGCCGTTCGGCCTGCCGGCGCCGCGCATCGAGCGCGGCGCGCTCGCCGACGTGTGCCTGGTGGACCTCGACGCCGAGTGGGAGGTGGGCGAGGCCGGCTACGAGAGCCGCTCGGCCAACTGCGCCTTCGCCGGCCGGCGCCTGACCGGGCGGGTGCGAATGACGATCGCCGCCGGCGCGGTGGCGTACCGGGAGCGGACGTTCGCACTGGGAGCCGTGGCGTAGTGGCCTACCTGCTCCTGGAGGACGGCGCGCGGTTCGACGGCGAGCCCGCGGGGGCCGTCGGCGAGGTGGTTGGCGAGGTCGTCTTCAACACCTCGATGTCCGGCTATCAGGAGGCCGTGACCGACCCGAGCTACGCAGGGCAGATCATCGTCTTCACCTACCCGCTGATCGGCAACTACGGCGTCGCCGCCGCCCACATGGAGTCCGACCGCATCCACGCGCGCGCGGTGATCATGCGCGAGGGGGTGGACCGACCGGACGCGCCCAGCGCCGAGGGCGGCTGGCTCTCCTGGCTGCGCGACCGCGGGGTGCCCGCGCTGACCGGCGTGGACACCCGCGCGCTGGTCCGCCACATCCGCGACAAGGGCGCGATGCGAGGCGGGGCGTTCGCCACCGGCACGCCGGAGCGCACCGCGCTCGAGCGCGTCCGGGCCGAGCCGACGATGGCCGGGCTCGACCTGGCCCGCGAGGTCTCGCCCCGGGAGGCGCACATCATGGAGGGGCCGGGCCCGCGCGTGGTCGCCATCGACACGGGCATCAAGTCGTCCATCGTCCGCAACCTGCGCGATCGGGGCGTCCACCTGGAGCTGCACCCTTGCAACGTCACCTCGGAGACGCTTCTCGCCCGGCAGCCGGATGCGGTCTTCCTGGCGAACGGTCCGGGAGATCCCGCCGCACTCGAGTACGTGGTCGAGACGGTGCGCGGGGTGGTGGGCGAGGTGCCCGTCTGGGGCATCTGCCTCGGCCACCAGCTGCTCTGCCGCGCCGTCGGGCTCGACACCTTCAAGCTCCCGTTCGGGCACCGCGGCGCCAACCATCCGGTGAAGGACCTCGAGACGGGGCGCATCGAGATCACTTCACAGAACCACGGGTTCGCCGTCCTGGGGCCCGGCGGGGAGCGGACCATCGACGCCGACGAGCCCGTGCGCTGGGAGACGGACTTCGGGACCGCCGAGCTCCAGCAGCTGAACCTCTACGACCGCACGGTGGAGGGGCTCGTGCTGCGCGACGTGCCCGGCTCGACCGTCCAGTACCACCCCGAGGCCGGCCCCGGCCCGCACGACGCCCTGCATCTATTCGACCGCTTCCTGGAGCGCCTCGCGGGGGCGAGCGCCTGATGCCGCGTCGCGACGACATCGAGAAGGTCCTCGTGATCGGCTCCGGCCCGATCGTGATCGGCCAGGCGGCCGAGTTCGACTATTCCGGAGCGCAGGCCTGCAAGGTGCTGCTCGAGGAGGGCTACGAGGTCGTGCTCGTGAACTCGAACCCGGCCACGATCATGACCGACCCCGAGTTCTCCACCGCCACCTACATCGAGCCGCTGCTGCCCGCCTCGGTGGCCAAGGTGATCGAGCGCGAGCGGCCCGACGCGATGCTGCCCACGCTGGGCGGCGGGACGGCGCTCGACCTGGCCCGCCAGCTGTCCGAGGACGGCACCCTGGGGAAGCACCGGGTGGAGCTGATCGGCGCCGACTACGAAGCCATCCGCCGGGCGGAGGACCGCGACCTGTTCCGGGCCACGATGGAGCGCGCCGGGCTGCGCGTGCCGCGCAGCGCCGCGGTCAGGTCGATGCGCGAGGCCGACCGGGCTCTCCCCGAGGTGGGCCTCCCCGCGATCGTGCGCCCCGGCTTCACCATGGGCGGCGCCGGCGGCGGGATCGCCCGCACCGAGGCCGAGTACCGCCAGGTGGTGGCCGAGGGGCTCGCCGCCAGCCCGATCGGGCAGGTGCTGGTGGAGGAGTCGGTGATCGGCTGGGGCGAGTTCGAGCTCGAGGTGATGCGCGACCGCAACGACAACGTGGTCATCGTCTGCTCGATCGAGAACGTGGACCCGATGGGCGTGCACACCGGCGACAGCGTCACGGTGGCCCCGCAGCAGACCCTCACCGACGTCCAGTACCAGAGGCTGCGCGACCAGGCGCTCACGGTCATCCGCGCCGTGGGGGTGGAGACGGGCGGCTCGAACATCCAGTTCGCGGTCAACCCGGACACCGGCGAGATCGTGGTGATCGAGATGAACCCGCGCGTGTCGCGCAGCTCGGCGCTCGCCTCCAAGGCCACCGGGTTCCCGATCGCGAAGATCGCCGCCCGGCTGGCCGTGGGCTACGCGCTCGAGGAGATCGACAACGACATCACGCGCAGGACGCCCGCCTCCTTCGAGCCGGCGATCGACTACGTGGTGGTCAAGTGGCCGCGCTTCGCCTTCGAGAAGTTCCCCGGCGCCGACGGCGCGCTGCACACCTCGATGCAGTCGGTGGGGGAGGCGATGGCGATCGGCCGGACCTTCAAGCAGGCGTTCGTGAAGGCGATGCGCTCGCGCGAGCTCGACGTGGTGCTGACCGCGCCCGAGGACCTGCTCGACCGGCTCGAGACCCCCTCGCACGACCGCTACGAGCTGCTTTTCGAGGCGGCGCGCCGCGGGCACTCCGAGGCGGAGCTGTGCGAGCGCACCGGCATCGACCCGTGGTTCATGGCCGAGATCTCCGCCCTGGCGCGCGGCGAGGACCCGGAGGCGGGCCTGGAGCGCAGCTTCAAGTCGGTCGACACCTGCGCGGCCGAGTTCGAGGCCGAGACGCCGTACTACTACTCGGGCTGGGAGCGGCGAGCGGCGCACGAGGTGCGCCGCGGCGACCGGCCGAGCGTGGTGATCCTGGGCAGCGGCCCGAACCGCATCGGCCAGGGCATCGAGTTCGACTACTGCTGCGTGCACGCCGCTATGACCGTGCGCGAGTCGGGGCGCGACGCGGTCATGGTCAACTGCAACCCGGAGACGGTCTCGACCGACTACGACACCTCCGACCGCCTCTACTTCGAGCCGCTCACCCTGGAGGACGTGCTCGGCGTGATCGAGCTCGAGCAGCAGCCGGATGACTCGAGCGCCGCCCATTCCGGCGAGGCTGGATGCCGAGCGGGCGGCAAGCTCGAGGGCGTGATCGTGCAGTTCGGCGGCCAGACGCCGCTGAAGCTGGCCCACGGGCTCGCCGCCGCCGGTGTGCCGCTGCTCGGCACGCCTGTGGAGTCGATCCACCTGGCCGAGGACCGCCCCAGCTTCGGCGGCCTGCTGCGGGAGCTCGACCTCAAGAGCCCGCCCTACGCCACCGCCGGGACGCCGCGGGAGGCGCTCGAGGCGGCAGAGCGGGTCGGCTATCCGCTGCTGGTGCGGCCGAGCTACGTGCTGGGCGGCCGGGCGATGGAGATCTGCTACTCGGCCGAGGCGCTGGCGGGCTATCTGGAGCGCGAGGTGGCGGACGGCTCGACCATCTTCCTCGACCGCTTCCTCGAGAACGCCATCGAGATCGACGTGGACGCGCTGTGCGACGGCGAGGAGGTGCGGATCGGGGCGATCATGCAGCACGTCGAGGAGGCCGGGGTGCACTCGGGCGACTCGGCCTGCGTGATCCCGGCCATGTCGCTCGGGCCGGAGATGCTCGAGCAGGTCGAACGCGCCACGGAGGCGATAGCCCTGCGCCTGGGCGTGGTCGGGCTGATCAACATCCAGTTCGCGGTCTACGGCGACGAGGAGCTGTACGTGATCGAGGCCAACCCGCGCGCATCGCGGACGGTGCCGTTCGTGTCGAAGGCGATCGGGGTGCCGCTGGCCAAGCTGGCCTGCCGGCTGATGCTCGGCGAGAGCCTGCGCGACGTGGGCTTCGACGGGGCGCCGGCGCCGCGCCACGTGTCGGTGAAGGAGGCGGTGCTGCCGTTCGGCCGCTTCCCGCGCGCCGACGCGCTGCTGGGGCCGGAGATGAAGTCGACCGGCGAGGTCATGGGCGTGGCCACCGACTACCCGGCCGCGTTCGGCAAGGCCCAGGCGGCGGCCGGGGCCGAGCTGCCCCAGTCCGGGGCGGTGTTCATCAGCGTCACCGACGGCGACAAGCCGGCCGCCACCCAGCTCGCCGCCGGGTTCCACGACATGGGCTTCCGCGTGCTGGCCACGGGCGGCACGGCGCAGGCGATCCGCCGCATGGGCGTGCCGGTCGAGCGGATTCGAAAGCTGTCGGAGGGATCGCCCAACGTGGTGGAGCGGATCGAGTCGGGCGAGGTCGACCTCGTGATCAACACGCCGACCGGCTCCGGCGCGCGTGCCGACGGCTACGAGATTCGCCGCACCGCGGTGGGGCTCGGGATTCCCTGCATCACGACGATGTCCGGGGCCAGCGCGGCTCAGCGGGCGATCCGGGCAAGCCGCAGCGGCGAGGCCGGCGTGATCTCGCTCCAGGAGCTGCACGGCGGAGAGACGCGTCTCCGCGCGCACCGTGAGCACAGCGGCGCGCACTGAGCCGCGCACGCTGGCGCCGCCGGCGCGACGCACCGCGCGAGTGGAGGCCGTGGAGCGGCTCGGAGGGTACTGGCTGATCACCGCGCTCGACCCGGATGGGCCGAGCGATCCGTGTCCCGGCCAGTTCTTCATGCTGGCCGCGGCCGAGCGCTGGGGTGGGGGTGGCGACGAGCGCCCCTACCTGCCCCGGGCCTTCTCGCACGCGCGCGCGCGCGAGGGCCGGCTGTCCTTCCTGCTGGAGGCGATCGGGCCGGGCACCGAGCGGCTGGCCGCGCTGGGTGAGGGGGAGGGGCTGCACCTTGTGGGGCCGCTGGGAGTGGGCTGGCGCCCGCCGCACGAGGGCACCCGGCCGCTGCTGGTGGGGGGCGGGATCGGGTCGGCGCCGCTGCTGTGCCTCCAGGACGAGCTGCTCTTGGAGGCGGCCGGACCCCGCGAGCGTGACGTTAACCGCGCTATGCGCGGCGAACGTAACGCGCGTGCGGCGGACGGCCCGCCCGAGGTCGACGCCGCTCCGGACGAGGCTGCGCCCGAGGTCCTGCTCGGCTTCCGCTCCGCGGCATACGCGGAGGCGGCCGCGCTGTTCGCCGGCGCGCCCGCTCTGGCCACCGACGACGGCTCCGCCGGGCGGCCCGCCCTCGTCACCGACCTGCTCAGGGAGGCCCTGGACGAGGACCCCGCGGCCACCGTCTTCGCCTGCGGGCCGCCGCCCATGCTCGAGGCCGTCCGCCTGGCCTGCGCCGAGCGGGCCGTGCCCGCCCAGCTCGCGCTCGAGTCCGGCATGGCGTGCGGCTTCGGTGCCTGCTTCGGCTGCGTGGTGCCCACCCGGGCGGGCTACATCCGCCTCTGCGTCGACGGGCCGGTGCTGGACGCGGAGGAGCTCGAATCCGTCCCGGTGGGTCACTGATGCTCGACCTCTGCGGAGTCCCGCTCGCCGGCCCCGTCCTGAACGGCTCCGGCACCTTCGACGCCATCGCAGCGCGGCGCGCCTTCGGCGACGCCCTGCTCGAGCGCCTTCCCTTCCACGCCTTCGTCTCGAAGACGATCACGCTGGCCCCGCGAGAGGGCAACCCCCCGCCGCGGCTGTGGGAGACGCCGGCGGGCCTGATCAACTCGATCGGCCTCCCCAACAAGGGGCTCGAGGGCTTCCTGTCGTTCGACCTGCCCGAGCTGGGCGAGCTGCCGGTGCCGCTGGTCGTCTCGGTCATGGGCTTCAGCCGCGACGAGCTCTCCACGCTCGTGCAGCGCGTCGCCGAGCGGGAGGAGGTGGCGATGATCGAGCTGAACGTCTCGTGCCCCAACGTGGAGACCGGGCTGGTGATGGGCGCCGACACGGCCGAGACGGCGCGGGCGGTCGAGGCCGTGCGACCCCGGACCTCCAAGCCGCTGATCGTCAAGCTCACGCCCAACGCGACCGAGCCGGCGGAGGTGGCCCGCACCGCCGAGGAGGCCGGGGCCGACGCGGTCGCGCTGATCAACACCCTCAGGGGCATGGCGCTGGACCCGCACGGCTCCGGTCCCTGGCTGGGCGGCACCACGGGGGGCGTCTCCGGGCCCGCGGTGCGGGCGATCGCGCTCGAGCAGGTGGCCGCGGTGGCCCGGGCGGTGGACGTCCCGGTCATCGGGATGGGCGGAGTCGCCTCCGGCCGGCACGCCGCAGACTTCATGGCGGCCGGGGCGGCCTGCGTGGCCGTGGGCACCGAGAGCTTCCGCGATCCGGCCGCGGGGAGGCGGGTCGCGGCGGAGCTGGAGGTGCTCCAGCCGACCTGAGCCGCAACAGGCCCGAGCTTTCTCGGAACGTGCGGGATGTTCGGCGCCGCATGCCGGCTCCGCAAAGGCTCTCACCAAAAAACCCCTGCAAACCGTGACAATACGCTCGACCTGCCCGAACCCGCCTCAAGCTCAGGTGGAGGTCAAGCTGAATTCACGGATTTTTTGCCCCGAGGGCGTGGACTCGCGGCTGTCAGCGTGTACTATCGCCGCCCATGCCGGCCGCTCCCCAATCGCCCGCCAAGACGCAGTCGGCGGGCCTGGCTCCCGAGCGTTCGCTCACCCAGCGCATGGACGCGCTCCAGCGCGCGAACGAGATCCGCACCGAGCGCGCGCGGCTCAAGCGGGACCTGAAAGCGGGCAGGGAGCAGATACACGGCCTGCTGCTGGATCCGCCCGAGTACGTCCTCACTGCCAAGGTCTTCGACCTGCTGCTGGCGGTTCCCAAGTACGGCCGAGTGAAGGTGAATCGCATCCTGACGCACTGCCGCATCTCGCCCAGCAAGACCATCGGCGGCCTGTCCGAGCGCCAGCGCAACGAGCTGGTCGGCTTCCTGCGGCGATAGCGCCGATCCTCGTCATCACCGGCCCCTCCGGGGTGGGCAAGGGGACGCTGATCAAGGGTCTGCTCGAGCGGCTCCCCGGGCTGCAGCTGGCCGTCTCCGCCACCACCCGCGCGCCGCGCGAGGGGGAGGTGAACGGGGTGGACTATCACTTTCTCAGCCGCGAGGACTTCGATCGGCGCGTCTCGCGCGGCGAGTTCGTGGAGCACGCGCAGTACGCCGGATACAGCTACGGCACGCTGAGGAGCGAGCTCAGCCGCCCGGCGCGCGGGATCGTGCTCGAGATCGACGTCCAGGGCGCGCGCCAGGTGCGGGAGACGCTCCCCGAGGCCGTGTTGATCTTCATCGAGCCGCCGGCGTTCGAGGACCTGGAGCGCCGGCTGGCCGGCCGGGCGTCCGACCTGCCCGACCAGGTGGAGCGCCGCCTCGCCGCGGCGCGCGACGAGCTCGCCGCCGCCGGCGAGTTCGACCACAGGGTGGTCAACGACGACCTGGAACGCGCCCTGCAGGAGCTCACGCGACTTGCCGCTACCATGTCCTCGCTGTGATCAAGCCGCGCCTCGACAAGCTGCTCGACCAGGTCGACTCGCACTACGCGTGCGTGCTCGTGGCCGCCAAGCGCGCCCGGCAGATCAACTCCTACTACCACAACCTCGGCGAGGGGACGTTCGACGAGTATCCGCCGCCCATGGTGGAGACGGGCTCGAAGAACTACCTGAAGATCTCGCTCGAGGAGATCGCGGCGTCGAAGATCAAGTACCGCTACCGGTAGCCGAGGCACCCCCGTGGCACGCATCCTGCTCGGAGTGACCGGCGGGATCGCCGCCTACAAGGCCGTGGAGCTGGTCCGCCTGGCCGTCAAGGCCGGCCACTCCGTGCGGGTGATCCAGACTCCCGACAGCCTGAGCTTCGTCGGTCGCGCCACCTTCGAGGGGATCACCGGCGCACCCGTGCTGGTCGGGGAGCTCGAGCGCGACCCGGCCCGGGGCGCGTATCCCGGCGACCCGGCGCCCGACCACGAGCCGATCTCCCACCTCGAGCTGGTGGCGCGCTGCGAAGTGCTCTGCGTGGCCCCGGCCTCGGCCAACACGCTGGCCAAGCTGGCCCACGGGCTGGCCGACAACATGCTCACGAGCGCCGCGCTGGCGAACGTCGCGCCGCTCGTGCTTGCGCCGGCCATGAACAACCGCATGTGGGAGCACCCGGCCACGCGGGCGAACCTCGACACGCTGCGCTCGCGCGGCGCCCGTGTGGTCGGCCCGGACACCGGTGCGCTGGCCTCGCGCGGCGAGGCCGGGGCGGGGCGCCTGGCGGAGCCGGCGGAGATCCTGGCCGCCATCGAGGCCGCGCTGACGGTGGGCGGCCCCCTGGACGGCCTGCGCGTGCTCGTGACCGCCGGCGGCACGCGCGAGCCGATCGAC
>JBOGXS010000113.1:0-10610 GCA_050693815.1 Thermoleophilaceae bacterium
GCTCGCATCGCCATGAAGCGCCGGCCGAGGAAGAACGGCACCAGAAACAGTCCGAAACCGGCGTGGGCGACGAGCTCGAAGAGCTGGTCGGGGCCCTCCTGGAACCACGGGAACGCCGTCCGGCCGAGGATTTGGAAGTTGACCAGGTAGAGCGCGACGCCGAACGCCACGGCGCCGGCGGCGAGCATACGCGTGTTGCGTAGGAGCGGCACCAGCATGGCGAACGCCACGCCGAAGCTCGCGGAGAGCGTCAGGTGGGTGACCAGGCCGATGAACATGTTCTCGGTGGTGGGGCTGGCGACGTCGTCGAAGTTGAAGATCGTCGAGATGTCGATCAGCGGCGCCACCGCGGGCAGATCCGACTTCGTCGCCCACAGCATGTTCGCCACCAGGAACAGCAGTCCCGCGGCCACGCCGGCCACCGTCCCGCGCGACACCCGGTCGCCCACCTCCGCGCGGGCCGGCCTGGCGGCCTCAGCCGCGTCGTAGCCGGCGGCCGCTCTACGTGCATCCATTACGAGCGCCTCCTAAACGGTCGTTTGTCGATAGACCCGGGGCGCGAGCAAACGATTCAGGCCGGCTTGCCCGGGCTTGGGACGCTCGCGCCTGAACCACTGTGGCCGGGCAGAAGTCGAACCGGAAGGGAACATGGCCTCGGAGATCCTGCGGCGCAAAGAGACGATCGCGGCGAACCGACTATCGCGAGCGACGGTCAAAGAGGACGGTGAGATGATCGCGCCGAGGGTGACGATCTACACGCTCAGCGGCTGCGGTCCGTGTCTTCGGGCGCGCCGCCTGCTGCGGCGGCGGGGCATCGCCGGGTGGAGCTCGTCGACGCGCTCGGACACGTGGTCCAGCGCCACTGTGCCGCTTCCGCCGAGGAGGCGGACCTGCTCGCCGCCACCCTGCGCCGCCGTACCCCGGCGAGGCTGCGGTGATCGCGCTCCATGGCATCGGCCGCTTCTTCATGTTCTTCTGGCGCAGCGACAGCGACCGCTCGCGCTGTCGCTGTCGAGCGCAGTGGACGAGCCTGGCGCTGGTCGGGGGTGGCCGTGGCAGCGCTCAGCGGTGGTGCGATCCGGTCCCGCGGCGATCGACGGCTCGAGGCCCAAGCCGGCGCGGCGTCCTCACGTGCCACTACGGCGAGCTCGTGGCATTCGTGCGCGGGCCTCGAACCGTAAGCCGGCCGCCGGGGTCGAAGTGTGAGATGGCACGGCCGTGGCTGATCGCGGTGCTCGCGCTCGTGGGGCTCGTCGCAGCTGCCTGCTCTGGCGACGAGCTGCCGAGCGGGGACGGGTCGGGCCGCGGCGGCGGCAGCGAGGCGCTCCAGGTCGACACCAGCGGCTGGGAGACCGACTTCTCGAAGCACAGCGTGCCGCTGTCGGAGTTCCGCTCGGGCGGCCCGCCGCGCGACGGCATCCCCCCCATCGACGAGCCCAAGCCAACCTCGCAGGCCGATGCCGACGAGTGGCTGGCCGACCGCGAGCCGGTGCTCGCCGTGGAGGTTGGCGACCGGGTGCGCGCCTACCCGGTCCAGATCCTCGTCTGGCACGAGATCGTCAACGACACCCTGGACGGCCGGCCGATCGCGGTCACCTACTGCCCGCTCTGCAACTCGTCGCTGGTCTTCGATCGCCGCGTCGGCGGCCGCACCCTGACCTTCGGCACGACCGGCAACCTGCGCCGCTCCGACCTGGTGATGTGGGACCGCCAGACCGAGTCCTGGTGGCAGCAGCTGACCGCCTCGGCCGTGGTCGGCGAGCTCACCGGCACGAAGCTGAAGGTGCTGGCCTCGCAGACGCTCAGCTGGGCCGACTTCAAGCGCATCCACCCCGGCGGCGACGTGCTGTCGCGCGACACCGGCGTCGAGCGCGACTACGGCAGCAACCCCTACGCCGGCTACGATCAGCCCGACTCGCAGCCGTTCCTGCTCGACGGCGAGGCCGACGACCGCCTCCCGCCGAAGGAGCGCGTGGTGGCCGTCTTCGCCGCGGACGAGACCGTGGTCGTGCCCTTCAGCCGGCTCGCGCGCGAGCCCGTCGTGGCGACCGAGGCAGGCGGGCGCCCGGTCGTGGTGCTCTACAAGCGCGGCGTCGTGTCGCCGCTCGACGCGCCGAGCATCGAAGGCTCGCGTGACGTCGGCACGGCCGCCGCCTTCGACCCCAGCGTGGACGGCCAGCGGCTCAACTTCGAGCGGCGCGACAACGGCTTCGTGGACCGCCAGACAGGATCGCGCTGGAACATCGCCGGGCAGGCGGTGGCGGGCGAGCTGGCCGGCGAGCGGCTCGAGCCGATCCGCCACGACCAACAGTTCTGGTTCGCCCTCGCCGCGTTCGTCCCCGACGCCCGAATCGAGCAATGAGCCCGCGGCCCAGTCGCCCCACCCACTTGAGACGGCCGAACTCGCGCTCGACAGCGGCGCGGCCCTTGTAGAGCTTGCGCCAGCGAGGCGTCTCGCGCGGGATCAGCGGATGGAGCCGGTCGGCCTTGATTCACCGGCTGGCGGGCTTGCACTCGCCGGTCGGGCAGCGCCACTTGCTCGCGCCGCGCCCTGCGTCGGAATCGGCGAACCGCCATTCGCCGTGCCCGCAGGTCGGCGGCTTGTGCTGACCGGCCTTGACGGCGGGCGTCTCGCGGAGCGGGATGATCGGACGGCAGCCGCGATCCTCGCACGCCTCATAGACCGGCCCTACGTCGTAGCCCTTGTCGAGCGCGCACGTCTCGGCCGCGAGGCTGCGCTCGCGCATGGCGTCGAGCAGAGGGGCAACGTAGTTGGACTCATGGCTTCCGGCCGTGGAGACATGCCAAGCAAGGGGAAGATCGGTGTGGGCGCAGACCGCCGCGTGGACGCGATAGCCGTAGAACCCTCCGCCCTTGCGGGTGGAGACGGCCGAGCGATGGCCCCAAGAGGCGTTTGGGTCGGAG
Source organism: Thermoleophilaceae bacterium (assembly GCA_050693815.1). Taxonomy (GTDB): domain Bacteria; phylum Actinomycetota; class Thermoleophilia; order Solirubrobacterales; family Thermoleophilaceae; genus JACVRW01. Next base: position 2,926 of record JBOGXS010000113.1, read on the forward strand.
AACCGTTCGCGCTCGCGGCCACCCTTGGAGACGTACCGCTGGCCCGTTCGCGTAGGCCGGAAGGTCGGAGGCGTCGATGGCAACGTCGCGGCCCAGGCCGGGAAGACTCGGCGCGGAGAGAAGCGAGCACCCTGGCGATACAGGCGTCGAGCTTGTCGCCATAGATGCGGAGCTTGGTGGCGAAGCGGTAGCAGGCGTACCCGCTCGGGGCGCAGCCGAGGGTCGCCTGAAGCGCGCCGTGCTCGCGCACGAGCGCCGCCGTGCGCGTCCACGTTGGGATCGCGTAGAGCGACTTGACGAGCGCCATGCCGACCATCGCGCGGATCGGATAGCCCGCGGGCGACCCGTCCAGCGTGTCTCCTCAAGCTCGCGGACGAGCGCGACTATCTCGGGTGAATCGAGGAGTGCTGCAAGCTCGGAAGCACCCGAACGCGGTGATAGTTGCAAAGTCCACGCTACACCTTGCCTCGGACGGAAAACCGCTCTAGCTAGCCGAATCTAGGGTTACGTGCTCGGCCCGTACGGTCGTTTGAGGATGTCGTGGTTGCAGTGCGCCAAGAGGACGATTGTGCCCTCGTCCCAATGCCACGTCACGCGGTTCTTCATGTCCACATAAGCCTCGAAGACCTTGGGGTCGCGCGTCCCCTGGACCGGATGGGTTTGCAAGCCCGGAATCCGGGGATTCACGCCGAGCTTGTGCACGCAACGTGCGATGGCCCCGGCAAGGTTGGCCTCCTTGCCATCAAGCGCATCGGTGAACGCCTGAGGAATCCGAAGGGGCGGCAAGATCAGCGGTCGCTGCCAAGGAGGTAGCGCACGGCTGCCATCGGGTCGTCGAAGGTGTGGGCGCGGCCAGCGCGAAGGTCCGCCATTGCCTTCCGCTCAGACTCCCGCCACGCGTAGGACCAGTAGTAGAGCTGATCTGCGGGCACGAACAGAGGTACGCCCTGCGAAGCCCGCCGAACCGCGTTGCTCGCGGCATCCGCGACCTGGAGCCCGCCGTTGGGTCCTGTTGCGGCGTTGCTCTCGGTGATGTCGATGGTCTTCGTCATGGTCCCAGCTTCGGTTGCCTCTCGTAGTTTGACAAGGTCTGTTGGAGCACTTCGATCAACTCTTGGAGGCGGGCAGGGGTGAGCCCGATCCGGGCCACCGGCTTGACCTGGACGAACTGGATGCTCTCCGCCACCGCCTTGCGCTCCTCCTCGGTGGCTCCGACAATCGGCGGCGGAACGATGCTTCCCAACGTCAAGAAGACCTAATTCGGCTGAACGACCCCGACGAACTGGTTGACGAAGTGAACCGGGAGGTCTTCTACCCCCACCCAAACGACCGGAACGGTGACCGACCCCTCCTGCGGTGGTTCTGAAGCCACGCTTCTCCCTCGTCAGGCGGCGGCTAGCCCTTGAACGTCGCCAGCACGACGTCAGCATACAGCCGACCACCGCCGAGCGAAATGGGGTAGCGGGAGGATCGTCGTGGGGTCGCCCGTCGCGCAACGGTCGGAGATTCCGCATGGGCAGCGGGCCAGCGAGTTTCGCTAGACCCTCCTAGTAGCGCGCCGGGCCTCGACGGAGGCCGAGCCGCTCGCGCAGCCAGCCGAGGATCGCGCGCCGGACGCCTTGCTCGGCGGCCAGCGCGACGCCATGGCCCTCCGGGCGCCTGAATCGCCCGCCGGTCCTTCCGGGTCAGATCGACATGAACCCTCCTCGAGGAGCAGGACGCTGGCTGCCGCTGATCGTGGCTGGCCTCGCGATCGGCGCCTGCGGCGGGGGCGGCGATGGGGACCGCTCCCCGCGGGCCGGTCAGAGCTCCGCGCCAGCGGTGTCCACCGCCGAGCTGCCGCGCGGGCTCGCCATGAACGTCGCGCAGGGCGATCAGCTCGTGGGCGAGGGGCTCGAGGACTTCAAGCGGCGGCTGAAGCTGCTGCGCGGCCACCCCGTCGTGGTCAACCAGTGGGCCTCCTGGTGCACGAGCTGCCGCTTCGAGTTCCCCTTCTTCGCGGAGGCGGTCAAGCGCCATCGCGCGCGGGTCGCGTTCGTCGGCCTCGACTCCCAGGACGAGCGCGGCGCGGCCGAGGACTTCATGCGGGAGGTGCCGGTAGGCTTCCCGAGCATCTTCGACCCCGACGCCGGGGTCGCTTCGACCTACGGCGGCGGCCGGGCCTGGCCCACGACGATGTTCTTCGACCGCAAGGGCAAGCTCGTAAACGTCAAGCTCGGCGCCTACGCGACCGCGGAGCTGCTCGAGGAGGACATCCGCCGCTTCGCGCTGCGGAAGGCCGGCTGAGTGGTCGACCCCGCGGCAGGCGTCGGCGTACTCGCGGCCATGTTCGCCGGGATGGTGTCGTTCCTGTCGCCCTGCGTGCTGCCGCTCGTGCCCGGCTACCTGTCCGCGGTCACGGGGATCTCCGCGACGGACCTGGAGCGGACGTCCACGTGGAGGGTGCTGGGGCCGAGCCTTCTGTTCATCGCAAGCTTCTCGGCGATCTTCATCCTGCTCGGGCTGACCGCCAGCGAGCTTGGCTCGTCGCTGCGCGACAGCCGGGACGTCCTGGAGAAGGTCGCGGCCGGGCTGATCATCGCGATGGGGCTCTTCTTCGTGGCCGCGCTGTTCGTGACGCGCCTCAACCGCGAATGGCACGTCGATGCGCTGGCCAGGCGCGCCGGACGCGGCGGCCCCGTGGTGGCCGGCGCCGCATTCGCGGTGGCCTGGACCCCCTGCGTCGGACCCACGCTCGGCGCCATACTGAGCGCCGCGGCGCTCGCCGAGTCCGCCGGCCGCGGCGCCTTCCTGCTGGCCTTCTACTCTGCCGGGCTCGCCATCCCGTTCCTGCTCACGGCGCTCGCCTTCCGCAAGATGACCGGAGCCTTCGCCGTGCTGAAGCGCCACTACCGCGCGATCATGGCCACGGGCGGCGCGGTGCTGGTCGTGATGGGCGTGCTGATCTGGACCGGTGAGCTGTTCCAGCTCAACATCGAGGCGCAGCGCTTCCTCGACCGCCTCGGGCTCAACTTCTTCTCCGAGGTCTAGAGCGAAGTCACCTTCGGGCGTCTCAAGGCTCGGCGCGCAGCCGCTCGATGACGCCCTCGGCGACCCCGGGACGCGGCTCCGTGGAGAGATGCATGAGGCTCTCGAGCGTCCGCTTCAGGGTGCGCAGCACGCGGCGGCACTGGGGGCACATGCCGACGTGCTCCTCGACCCGCTCGCGCTCGCGGCGCGAGAGCTCGTCATCGAGGTAACCGGACAGGTGCGCGTGCGTCCAGCGGTGCTCGCGCATGTAGCGCCGACGTTCCAGGAGGCGGCGGATCATCGCTCTCCGTCGAAATACTCGTCGACCGCACGCCGCACGGCAAGCCGGGCTCGATGCAGGCGGCTCTTGAAGGCCGCATCGCCGAGGTCCATCACCTCGGCCGCCTCCTGCGTCGATAGCCCCTCCACGTCACGCAGGATCAGCGGCGCCCGGTAGTCCAGCGGCAGCGCACGGATCGCGTCTTCGAGCACCCGCCGCAGATCACTCTGCTCGGCGCGCAGCTCAGGCGCCTCGCTCCAGTCCAGCACGTCCTCGAGGGGATCGTCCTCGAACGAGCCCACGGCGGCCGCCGGGCGCCGCCGCTCGGCGCGGCGCTTGGCCTCGTTGATCCCGATCCGGTAGAGCCAGGTGAAGAAGCGCGACCGTCCCTCGAAGCGCCCGACGTTGCGCCAGGCTCGCAGAAACGCCTCCTGGGTGACCTCCTCCGCCTCGTCGGGATCGGCGACGAATCGCACCACGACCGCATAGAGCTGGTCGGCATGGCGGCGCACCAGCTCCTCGAAGGCCGCGCGGTCGCCGGCGCGCGAGCGCTCTACCAGCCGGCGCTCGTCCTCGGTGGCCAGCGGTGCGCTCAACCGAGCTCCCCGGTGGGTTGAAGCCCGATGGACATCACCCCCAGCTTGGCAAGCCGCCGCGGCGGCCGTCGACGTGGCGGTTCGCGAGCCGTTCCCCGCCGTCACGCCCCGGGCCGCCACGCGCCGGGGTCGCCGGCCTCGGCCCTGAGGCGCTCGACGACCCCGGACGCGACGGCGCTGCGCGGCCGTCGACCGCCCAGCTCGCGCAGCTCCCAGACCAGCACGGTCAGCGTGCGAAGCATCGGGCCGCACCGCGGGCAGAGCCGGGCGTGTGCCTCGAGCCGGCGCTGCTGGCGCGACGACAGCTCACCGTCGACGTAATCGTGGATGCGGCGCCGCGACCAGCGGTGGTCGCGCTTCGCTCGCAGTCGGCGGGCTGGTCCGGTCACGTCGTTTGGACCCCGCGCCGGGCCGGTTGGATTCGGCTCAGCGCACCAGCCAGCGGTAGCGGCGCACCCGCTCGTAGGCGGCCTCGGCGGCGAGCTGCTGCACGCCGATCGCGAGCGTCGGGTAGACGTGCACCACGCTCGCCAGGTCGCTGAGCTTGAGCCGCTTGTGCACGGCCAGGGCCAGCTCGTGGATCAACTCGCCCGCGCTCGGCGCGAGCGCGTGGGCGCCGACGATGCGGTCCTTCGCGGTGACGATCAGGATCACGCCGTCGTCGGCGGAGTCGGCCCGAGCGCGGTCGTTGTGGTCGAGCCCCAGCCGCCAGGTCCGCACCTTTCCCTTCCCGTGGTCCGCCGCCGCCTGCTCGGAAGTCAGGCCCACGTGGGCAAGCTCCGGATCCGTGAAGGTGCACCAGGGAACGGTGAAGTCCCCCCTCTGGCGTCCGGGAACGAACATGTTGCGCACCGCGCGGGCCGCCTCGTACCCGGCCGAGTGCGTGAACAGGTGGCGCCCGGCCACGTCGCCGATCGCGTAGACCGACTTCACCGAGGTCCGGTAGGCGCCGTCCACCGCCACGCCGCGCGGCCCGACCTCGATGCCCACCTCATCGAGCCCGAGGCCGTCGCTGTTGGGCACCCGGCCCGCCCCCAACAGGATCTCCTCCCCGTCCCAGGAGCGCTCGCCGGCATGCACGACCTTCGTGCCGTTCTCCACCGTGACCCGCTCCGCGTCGACCCCGAGCTCGAGCCGCACGCCCTCCGCTCGCAGGCGCTCCACGAGAAGTCGCGACAGCTCCGGCTCGTCGCGCGGCAGGATGCCCTCGCCTCGCTGGAGCAGTGTGGTGCTCGTGCCCAGGCGCTGGAGCGCCTGCGACAGCTCCACCGCGATCGGACCGCCCCCGATGGCGACCACCGACGTTGGGGGGCGCTCGAGGTCCCAGAGCGTCTCGGAGGTCTGGAAGCCCGCGTCGGCGAGGCCCTCGACCGGCGGCACCGCGGGGCGGCTCCCCGTGCACAGCAGGACGTAGCGCGTGCGCAAGGTGCCGTGCCCCTCGACCTCCACGTCGTTCGGGCCGACCAGGCGCGCGCTTCCGAAGAGCACCTCGGCGCCCAGCGCCCGGAAGCGCTCCGGGTTGTCGTCCGCCTCCGCGATGCGAGTCTGGACCGCGCCGATCCGGCTCCAGACGGCCGCGCCGTCCACTGCGGGCTCGACCGGGGCGATCCCATAGCTGCCGGCGGCTCGCATGGCGTGCGCCGCCTTGGCCGAGGCGAGCAGCGCCTTCGACGGCACGCAGCCGGTCCACAGGCAGTCGCCGCCGACCCGCTCGCGCTCCACGGCGCAGGTCTTCAGGCCGAGCGTCGTCGCGACCTCAACGGCGACGATGCCGCCGGAGCCCATGCCGATGACGACGAGGTCGTAGCGGTCGCTCACGAGGCGCTCAGCGGCGCCTCCGTGAACGGCACCGAGAACGCACGGCACCAGATCAGCACGGTGTCGTACCTGCCGGTGTCGGTTCCCGCGGGGATGTCGTAGACCTGGTTGCCGCTGTTGCCCTTAAGCCCGCCCAGGTCCTTGAAGTCGCCCGCCTCCCCGTCGGTGGCCAGATAGACGCGCAGGTCCGGGCCCGCATCGGTGTGGAAGTCGCGCAGCTGGAGCGTGAGCGCGCCGCCCTTGGCGCGGACGATCTCGGCGCGACCCTCGCCGGGATGGTCGCGCGCGGCGAAGTCGCCCGCCGCGACCAGCACCGGCCCGGCGGCCGGGGCGGCCTCGCCGCCGCCGCCCTCCTCGCCGGAGCCCGAGCCCGAGCGCTCCTGCGCCTGGGGCGCAGCCGCGGGAGTCACGAGCCGCTCCTGGACGTCCTCCTCGCGCAGCGAGTTGAGATACCAGCCGCCCAGCAGCAGGGCGGCCAGCAGCACGCCCGCACGGAAGGGCAGCTTCAGCGCCGGACGGTCCTTGGCGAGCTTGCCGAGCACGGCGCCGGCGACCACGAACCACGCCACGGCGAGCGCGAACTTGACGTTGTTGGACCCCGGCAGGAGCTGGCCGACCACGACCACGACGCCCACCAGCAGCGTCGCCGCCACCAGGGGCACGAGGAGCCAGCGGGAAGCGCCGGCGCGGGGAGCGGCAGTTGCGGACGGCGATGTGGACTCCATCTCTCTCCTCTCGAGCGGGCCTGTCTGCGAAATCCTGCCGGGACACGCTTACGGACTCGTGAACTCGGCCCGGCCAGATCGAGGATGGTGCATCGGCGAGCCCGATGCAAGCCGAATTCCGAACCGGGCAGGGCAGCGGGCGGCCGAATCGCGGCCGCCGTCGGCGGGTCTCGTCTACCAGGCGGGCTGGCGGGCCGCGCTCACGGAGCCGAGATCAGACGCCTTGCCCCGCTCCTCCTGCTGGTCGCCGCGATCGGCGCGCTTGGCCATCGCTACGGCTGCCCGTCGTGGACGGTGAAGTTGCCCTGTGAGATCGTCTGGGACGTGGCGGTGAGCACCGCCTGGAGCGCCGGGTTGTCGCAGTCGGTCTCCGGGGTCACGCCCGGCGCTCCCACAAAGCGGTCCCTGCCGGCCCCCGGCTCACCGTTGTCCTCGACGCGGAAGACGACCGGATCTCCTTCCTGGACGCCTTCCTTCGCCTCGGTCACCTCCGTGCCGACATACGCCACGTTGTCCTCAACCCGGAGGCACTTGACCTCGGCGGTGAAGGTGAAGAGCCCGAAGATGCCGTCCTTCGCGTAGTACATGCCGCGCGGGTCCTCGCCGCTCGGCCCGCTGCGCGCGTTGAAGTGGAACTGCCCGCCGCCCGAGGTGTCGGGCAGCCGAGCCGTTCCCTGTACGAAGTCGGCGCGCGGCCCCTCGCCCTCGCTGTGGGTCGCACCGGCGGTCCCCGCTACGGCCCCGAGGCCGATCGCGGCGAGGCCCAGAAGCGCCATCACCCGTCTCACGTGGCTCCTCCCCTGTCGCTTGTGAGAGCTTTCCCCTCCACATGCTGCCCAAACCCAGCTCGATCGGCGACCAGAGCGCCTTGGAGTGGATCCTGTTCGACCTGAACGGCACGCTGCTCGACCCCGCGGGGATCGGGGAGCCGCTCGGGCTCGGCCCCCCGGAGTCCCTGGCCGCCCTGGACGAGGCGGTCATGCAGGCGATGGCCGACACCATCACCGGCAGCTCCCGGGCCTTCCCCGATTACCTCGAAGCCGCGCTCGAGCGGCGCGCGCGAGCCGCGGGACGGCAGCCCGAGGCGCTCGGCGAGGCGATGGAGCGCGCAGCGCGCATGCCTCCCTTCGAGGACGCCGCGTCTGCGATCGAGATGCTCGCGGCCGCGGGGCTGAGCGTCGGCGTGCTCACGAACAGCGCTCGGCGAGCGGCGGAGTCGGCGCTCTCCGGCGCAGGCCTCCTCGATCGGCTCGAGCT
>JBOGXS010000114.1:0-10012 GCA_050693815.1 Thermoleophilaceae bacterium
CTGCTGCGCTACACGTCGCTCTCCGCCCGCGACGCGATCCACCTGGCCGTCATGGACCGCCACGGCGTCGAGCGGGTCATGAGCTTCGACCGCGCGTTCGACGCCTATCCGGGCGTCGAGCGCCTGAGCTGAGGCAGATTCAGTAGATGACCATCGTAATGTATCCATAGCCCGCGCTCCTTGGAAGAAGGGCGCGCGAGCCGATCGGCCGGGGACGGCCTGGTAGCGGCCCCTACAGCCAGCCGCGCCGGCGAAACCACGCCACCATGCCGACCAGCAGCGCGACCATCGCAGCCACTATCGACCAAAAGGCCGCCTCGCTGGCCTCGCCGGGAACGCCCACGTTCATCCCCCAGATGCTGGCGATCAGCGTGAGCGGAAGGATGATCACGCTGAACGCCGTGAGCACCCGCAGCACCTCGTTGACGCGGTGGGAGAGGACCGACTCGTTCGTGTCCTCGAGCGCCTCCACGACCTCCTTGAAGTTCTCGAGCATGTCCCAGATGCGCTCGGAGGCGTCCACGATGTCGTCGAAGTAGACCTCGAGGTCCTCGGCCAGGTAGCGCTGCTTGGTGCGCTCGAGGTCGCGCAGCACGGCGCGCTGCGGCCGGATGATCTTGCGGAAGTTGATGATCTCCTGCTTCGAGTTGGAGATGTCGCGCACGACCTCTTCCGAGCGCCCCTCGAAGATGTCCTCCTCGATCCGCTCGAGCTTGATGCCCATCTTGCGGAGCATCGGGAAGCAGTAGTCGAAGGAGTCGTCGACGATCTTGTAGAGCAGGTAGCCGCTGCCCTTCGAGAAGAGCGCCTCGCGGACCTCGTCGGATGAGCGGCAGCGCTCGAACAGGTACTCGACCGGCGGCAGGGGCGAGTTGGGGAGGGTGATCAGGAAGTCGGGCCCGACGAACATGTTGAGCTCGCCGGCGTTGAGGCGCCCCACCGCCTTGTCGAACACCGGGAAGTGCAGGACGATGAACAGGTAGTCGGGGTACTCGTCGATCTTCGGCCGCTGGTTGCGCGAGGCGACGTCCTCGTGGTCGAGCGGGTGGAAGTCGAAGTGCTCCTCGAGCCAGGCGCGGTCTACGGGGCCGGGCCGCTCGATGTTGATCCAGCGCAGGTCGCCCCACTCGACGACCTCCACGTTGGGCTCGGCCGGAGCCTGCTGGAGTGCGTTACCGTCGGCCCGCGCGCGGGCCGAGCGCCTGAGACGTGGCTTGGGAAGGCTCGGCATCGCGGCTCACGGCTCCATTCTACTTGGGCCAAGTCGATCGCTGCGCAGCCGGCCGAGCCGGCTGCTTGCGCAAGACGCGCTATCCTGCGGAGCACATATCGCCGTTACATCGAGAGGGGTGGAGGGACATGGCCCTGCGAAACCCCGGCAACCGGCCGTTACGTGGCACCGGTGCCAATTCCATCGAGATGTGACGAGGCGCTTCACCGGGGCCTCCGTCACAGAACGACGGCGGAGGATTCGACGAGAGGGGTTCGCTCATGCCGGTGCAAGCGCTGCGATGCAAGGAATGCGGGACGGAGTACGAGCTGGAGGCGCGCTACGTCTGCGAGAGCTGCTTCGGTCCGCTCGAGGTGGGCTACGACCACTCGAGGCTCGATGCGGCGGAGGTCAAGCGCCGCATCCAGGCGGCGCCCCAGACGATCTGGCGCTATGCCGACTTCCTGCCGTTCGAGCGCCCGCAGCGCAGCGCCCTGCCCGCGGGCTGCACCCCGCTGGTGCGGGCCGACCGCTTGGCGGAGCGGCTCGGGCTGGGGGAGGTGTGGGTCAAGAACGACGCTGCCAATCCCACGCACTCGTTCAAGGACCGGGTGGTCACGGTGGCGCTGGCCAAGGCGCAGGAGCTCGGCTACGAGATGGTGGCCTGCGCGTCCACGGGCAACCTGGCAAACGCCGTGGCGGCCCACGCCGCGGCCGCGGGTCTCGAGTCCTGCGTGTTCATCCCGGCCGATCTCGAGGAGCAGAAGGTGCTCGCCACGGGCGTGTACGGCACGCGGCTCGTGAAGGTGCACGGCAACTACGACGACGTGAACCGGCTCTGCACCGAGCTGGCCGCCGAGCACGACTGGGGCTTCGTGAACGTGAACGTGCGCCCCTACTACGCGGAGGGCTCCAAGACGCTCGCGTTCGAGATCGGGGAGGCGCTCGGCTTCGAGCAGCCCGACCGGGTGGTGGTGCCGATCGCCTCCGGCTCGCTGTTCACGAAGATCGCGCGCGGCTTCGAGGAGTGGCGCGAGGTGGGGCTCCTCGACGGGGACGCGCCGGCCATGAACGGCGCGCAGGCCGAGGGCTGCTCGCCGGTGGCGCACGCCTACGGGCAGGGCTGGGACGTCTGCCGGCCGGTCAAGCCGGACACGATCGCCAAGTCCCTGGCGATCGGCAACCCGGCCGACGGCCCGTACGCGCTCGACCTGGCCCGTTGCAGCGGGGGCTCGATCGACGCGGTGAGCGACGAGGAAGTCCGCGAGGGCATCCGCCTGCTCGCCGAGACCACCGGCATCTTCACCGAGACCGCCGGCGGCGTGACCACCGCGACCCTGGCCAAGCTCGCCGAGCGAGGCGACGTGGACCCCGACGAGCGCGTCGTGCTCGTGATCACGGGAGAGGGCCTGAAGACGCTCGACGCCGTTCGCGGCACGTTCGAGGTCGACGAGATCGACGCCAGCGTGGAGGCCTTCGAGGCCACCGCGCCTGTTTAGAGCCCTGCCAGGGCAGGGCACTAGAATGCCCGCGTCGATGGCCGTTACAGTCAAGATCCCGACGCAGCTGCGCAGCGTCACGGGTGGCGAGGGCGAGACGAGCGTCGACGGCGCCACCACCGTCGGCGAGGTGCTCGACGGGCTCTACGAGCGGTTCGACGGGCTGCGCGACCGCATCGCCGAGGACGGCGACCTGCGCCGCTTCGTGAACGTCTACGTGGGCGGGGAGGACATCCGCTTCCTGGAGGGGCTCGACACCTCGGTCGAGGACGGCGACGAGGTCACGATCCTGCCCGCCGTGGCGGGCGGCTGAACGTCCTCGTCACAGGGGCGCAGGGGTTCGTGGGCTCCTGGCTCGCCGAGCGCCTGCTGTCCGGCGGCCGCGGGGTGGTGGCGCTGCGGCGGGACGTGGACCCCGCCTCGCGCTTTCGCACCGAGGGGATCGAGGAGCGCTGCACGCTCGCGCTGGCCGACCTGACCGACCACGACGCCCTCGTGCGCGTGCTAAACGAGCACGAGGTGAGCGACGTGTTCCACCTGGGGGCCCAGACCATCGTCGGCAACGCCAACCGATCGCCGCTCGGCACGTGGGAGGCCAACGTGCGCGGCACCTACACGCTGCTCGAGGCCTGCCGCTCGTTGGGGAGCGTCCGGCGCGTGGTGGTGGCCTCCTCCGACAAGGCCTACGGGGAGCAGGACGAGCTCCCCTATCGCGAGGACCTCGCGCTGCGGCCGCGCTACCCCTACGACGTCTCCAAGGCCTGCGCCGACCTGATCGCGCGCTCCTACGCGCACACCTTCGACCTGCGGGTGGCCGTGACCCGCCTGGCCAACGTCTACGGGCCGGGCGACCTCAACTGGTCGCGCATCGTGCCCGACACCGCGCGGGCGCTGGCGCGCGGCGAGCGGCCGGTGGTGCGGTCGGACGGCACGCCGGAGCGGGACTACCTTTACGTCGAGGACGCCGTGAACGCCTACCTGGCCGTGGGGGCGTCGCTGGATCGCCCGGAGCTGAGCGGGCGGGCCTGGAACGCGGGGTGGGGGAGGGGGGTGCCGGTGCTCGAGGTGGTGCGCACCCTGGTGGCGGCGTCGGGCCGGCCGCTCGAGCCGGACGTGCGCGGGCAGGGCACGCCGCACGCGGAGATCGACCGCCAGTACCTCGACTCGAGCGCGATCCGGTCCGAGCTGGGGTGGGAGCCGAAGTGGGAGCTCGAGCGCGGCCTCGCGGCGAGCTGGGAGTGGTACGAGCGCCACCTGAGCGGGTGACTCACCGCCGCGACCACTCCTGCTTGTGGATGCGCTTCTCGGCCTCGTAGTCGTCGAGCGCCTGAGGCGAGTCGACGTCTCCCAGCGTGGGGTGCCAGGGCACGAGCTCGCGGGCGGTCTCCACGTGGAAGTGCTTGGCGAGCACGGCCCCGATGCCCCTGACCTTCATCTCGCCGAAGCCGGGAAGCCCCATCAGGTTGGCGCGCAGCTCGTCGGCGTCGGCGGCGTCGCTCCAGATGCGCGCGGCGTCGCCGCCGTAGCGATCGCGCACGTGGACGGCCAGCTCGTGGATCCGCTTCGCCATCACCTTGGGGTAGCGGTGAATCGGCGGCCGGGCCATGAAGACGGGCTCGAGGTCGGCGGCGGCCAGCGTGCCGGCGTCGATTGAGCCGAGCCGCTCCTTGAGCGCCTGCGGGCCCTCGAACGCCTTACGTACCGTGACCCGCTGGTCGAGCGCGAACCCCAGCAGCAGCGCCATCGGGTCCGAGGCGAGCAGGGCGTTGGCCTCGTCGGAGTCCGTGAAGTAGAGCCGGTCGGGCACGGGCCGATCGTAGCCACCGCGACCCACGTCCCTGCTGCGTGCTGGCGGCGCGGGAGCTACGCCAGCCGACCGAGTCGAAGGCCTCGCGCGGGTCGGTGAAGACGACGTTGCGCCACAGCATGCCCTCGCGCCAGCTCCAGACCTGGCCGACGCGCGAGTCGAGCGGGACCCCGCTCGCCTTCGCCGTCCCGGTTAGGCGGAGCACGACCACGGCTCGATCCTCGTCGACCTCGTGGAACTCCACCAGGTCGGTGCGCATGTCGTCCCAGATGGCGTCGACCTCGCGCGCCCACTTGTGCAGGGCGTCCTTGCCGCGGAAGGTGGTGCCCTCCGCCGCGGCGAGCGCGGACCGGAACTCCATCTCGGGGTCCCACGGCATGCGGCTGAGGGCCTCGAAGTCCCGTGCGTTGAGGGCGGCGAGCACGGCGTCCGCCTGCTCGCGCTTGCCGGTGAGCCGATCGGTCTCGGGCACCATCGGTAGTCAGTATGTCCGACCCGGCCGACCGAAGCCGCCCCAGGGTGGATCGCCCTGGGCCGCGTCAGTAGGCGGGACGGAGCCCCGCGAGCATGGGAAAGTGGCGCACATTGATCGTCAGCAACTCGGCTTCGAGGACCAGCGCGGTCGCCGCCATCAGGTAATCGACGTCGTCGATCCCGCTGTAGGCGCCGCGGTGCTTGCGCGCCAGCGAGCCGGCGGTCCGGGTGATTGCCTCGTCCACGGGGATCCAGGAGAGCGCCGAGCAGAAGTGCTCGAGCGCCTCGATCTCGTCCTCGCGCACGCCGGCGAGCAGCTCGAAGCGGACAAGCTCGCTCGCGGCCACCTTCTCCTCCTCGTCGACGAGTCTGCGGAGAAGGGCGACCGCCACCTCCTCGCCTCGCAGGTGGTCGATCGCCACGCTCGTGTCCAGCAGCTTCACTCGACGCCGAGCCGGCGCAGACGTTCGTTCAGGTCGCCGCGCACGGCGTCCACGTGCTCCGCGCCGGTCAAACCTCGCCTTCGCCAGGACCCCGCGCTGGCATCGAGGGCACGGAGCTTCTCCGCCTTCGTGGTCTCCCCGAAGGCCGCCCGGACCGCGCGCCTGATCAGCTCAGAGCGGGAGGCGCCCGTCGCGCGCCCGACCCGGTCGAGGAGCTCGAGCTCGTCGTCGCCGAGGTATATCTGCGTCCTCGCCACGACATCAATATACATCATGTTGTGTCGCGACCAACCACGCCCGGCGTCGGGCCAGCGCGCCCAGCGTCACATAATCCGAACCGCCTCGCCACCCTGCAGGGGCCGCCCATCGCGCTGAGCATGCGCCACGCCAAGCCGCGCTCGCGCCATCGCCGGTCCCGCGAGTGGCCCACGGGCCCGCCTGGCCCCGTGGCGAGGGTTGTGCTGTGACTCAGCCTGCCGGGCGCAGCCCGGATATGGGGCAGAACACGATCCGCTCCAGGCCCTCGAGCTCGGGCTCGGTGATCTCCACCATCGCTGTGCCGTCGCTGTCGATCTCCAGCACACCTCCCCGAGCCCCGGCGGGCGCGGCATCGACCGGTTCGATCAGCTCGACAAGGTCGAACGCTGCAATCTCACGCGTGGCCGCCACCTCGATCAGCGTAGGGCCTCGGGTAGGCGGTCACGAGTCTGGGAGCGGCGCCATCGTGCGCCAGATGCCACACCGTGACGGCGATCGCATCGCGCTCCCGCACGCCGAGCTCAAAGCGCACCTCGCAGAGCATGCCTGCCCCTTGAGCGACCCTCACTCCGTACACCGGCGCCTCGACGACGGCGGCGGCGATCGCATCCCAGAGCGCATCGGTGTCCTCGCTGCCGACTCGCAAGATTGGCTCTCACTCCGGGGCATGACCGCGCGGTGAGAGGATCCACTCGCTCCACTTCGGCTGTTCACACCAGGCGTCTTGCCCTCTTGGCAGCGCTTCACCGACTCTTGGCGGCCAGGCCATCCACCGATCCTGTCAAGCGCTGCGGGGGAACCTTTCCACCCGAGACGGCAAACCTGCAAGCAAGTGCGTGGTTGCACAGTTCGAAGCGCGCCCGGCAGGATTCGAACCTGCGACTTCTGCCTCCGGAGGGCAGCGCTCTATCCACTGAGCTACGGGCGCGTGCAGTCAGCTTATTCGGTGGGTCAATCTGGCCTTGGCGAACATATGTTCTGTCCGGCCCACGGCATACGATCGGCCGATGGTGAGCGCTCTCAATGGCAACGCCGCAGAAGCCGCCGCGGACGCCAGCGATACGACGGCCTCGCGGATGTCTTCGGCGTCTCTGCGGGGCTGCAGTACCCGATCTACCTGGTCCCGGTGCGAGGCCTGAGTCAATTCACCGTCCGCCTCAGGCTCTCACCCCCTGGGAACAACCAACGGTGCGGGATCAGGTTCGCTGCCGACTTCGAGATCGATCGATGGACGGATCAAGCCTTGCAGGACATCGCGTTTGATCGGGTGTCCGCCGATTCGCTGAGCTACAGGCGCTGGGTGGGGTGAGTAGGCCCGCATCCTCCGCTACTTGCGCGTGCCGATCATGCGGGGCCCCGGTGGCGGGCAGGCGGTCGGCGGCGATGAGGCGCTCCTCGGTGCCGCGCAGGCCGGGGGGCAGATCCCAGCGGTGGAGATAGGGACCGCGCATCGGGTCCTCGAGTCGAAACCACTCGGCGAGCGCCTCGCGCAGAAGGGCGAGCGCATGGATGTGCTCGCGCATCTCGGCGACGAGCTCGCCCGGCTGCGGCTGGTGGTCCGAGTGCGTCTCGCGCTGAGCGAGCCACCAGCGCGCCGCGCGCTCGTCGAGCTGGTCGACGTCGAACTCGTCCACGACCAAGCTGCCCCCGGCTCGCACGAGCTCGCCGAGCCGGCTACACGACTCCGCAAGCGGCTCGACGTGATGGAGCGAGACGACCGCGACCGCGGCGTCGAAGCTTGCCGGCGGCTCGGTGAGCTCGTGCAGCGCCACAGCGCGAACCGCGGGCGTCTCCGCGGCGGGGTCGATCGCCACCACCTCATAGCCATCCCGCCTCAGGCCCTCAGCCAGCTCGCCGCTCCCCGCTCCGACCTCGAGCAGTCGAGCGGGGGGCGGCGGGAGCGCGCCGCGAACGAAGCCAAGGAGGTCCGGATCGAGCATCGGCGGCTGAGCGTATGTCCGGTCGTCCGCGACCATGCCCGCATGCTGATCGCCGTGATCGCCGACACCCACCTGCCGCGCGGCGGGCGGCGGCTGCCCGAGGGGTGCGCCGAGCGCATCGCCGGGGCGGACCTGCTCGTGCACGCGGGTGACGTGACCACGCTCGCGGTCCTGCGCGAGCTCGAGGCCATCGGACCCCCGGTGGCGGCCGTTCACGGAAACGTCGACAGCCCCGAGCTGCGCCGGCTGCTCCCCGCCGAGCGGGTCGTGGAGGCGGCCGGCGCCAGCATCGCGGTGGTTCACGACGCGGGCCCGGGCGCGGGGCGGCTCGAGCGCATGCGGCGGCGCTTCGGCGAGCGGGCCGACGCCGTCGTGTTCGGCCACTCGCACCTGCCGCTTCGCGCGCAGGCCGCGGACGGCTTCCAGATCTTCAACCCCGGCAGCCCGACGGAGCGCCGGCGCGCGCCCGCGCACACGATGGGCCTGGCCCGCGCGGCGGATGGCGGGGTCGAGTTCGAGCTGGTCGAGCTGATACCGTATACGGCATCATGATGCCCGGAGAGCTGATCCGCGAGACCCGCGAGCGCAAGGGCCTCAGCCAGCGCCGACTCGCCCTGCGCGCGGGAACCAGCCAGAGCGCGATCGCCCGGATCGAGCGGGGCGAGGAGGAGGTCACCTGGGCCCGGCTGCGCTCGGTCTTGCTGGCGATGGGGGAGGAGCCGGTGCTGTCGGGGCGAGCCGTCGCGAGCCGGTACGACGCGGCGGACCTGCTGGCCCAGCGGCGCATGTCGCCGACCGCGCGGCTCGAGAGCGGTCTGGCGTTCAACGAGTTCGCCACGGAGCTGGCGATCGCCGGGCGGCGCGCGAAGGCCGCGGATGGCAGCGCCTGAGCGTCCGCTGCGGACCGGCGCGATCCTGCGCACGCTCGCCGAGCACGGGGTCGAGTTCGTGGTCGTCGGCGGCGTGGCCGTTCAAGCGCACGGCTATCTCCGCGGAACCGGGGACCTCGATATCGTGCCGCGCCCGTCGCTGCTGAATCTCAGCCGGCTCGGCGAGGCCCTCGCCGACCTCGAGGCCGATGCCTGGCGGGCGGCGCTCCCCGTGAACGTGACCGATCCGCAGTTGCTCAAGCGGATGCCGCTGGTGCCTCTCGTCACGCACAGCGGCCGGCTCGACCTGCTCAACATCGCGCACACCGCCGGGGCGCCGAGCTCCTACGACGAGTTGCGCGCTCGTGCGCTAGTGCTCGACCTCGATGGCGTGGAGGTCGTGATCGCCGGACTCGACGACCTCGTGCGGATGAAGCGAGCGGCCGGGCGCCCGCACGATCTCATGGACATCGGTGCGCTTACCCGGTCCGACGAGGAGCTCGAGGAGGAGGCCCGCAGGTCAACATAGGCAGGTCATGGACCTCGACGTAGTCTTCATCGGCACCGCCGGCTCCGCGCCGTCCGCGCGGCGCGGCTTGCCCGCCACCGTCGTGCGGCGGGGCGGCGAGCGGCTGCTGTTCGACTGCGGCGAGGGAACCCAGCGGCAGCTCATGCGGTCGATCGGGCTGGTCGACTTCGAGGAGCTGTTCCTCACCCACTTCCACGCCGACCACGTGCTCGGGCTGCCGGGGATGCTCAAGTCGTTCGCGCTGCGCCAGCGCGAGCGCCCGCTGACCGTCTACGGCCCGGCCGGGCTGGGCCGGTTCTGGCGGCTGCTCGCCCCGGTCGTGGGACGCCTGCCGTTCGAGGTCGGCCTCGTCGAGCTCGATCCCAACGACGAGCTCCGGCGCGACGGCTACCGGATCGCCGTCTACGAGGTCGACCACCGCGGGCTGGCGCTCGGGTACGCGCTGGTCGAGGAGCCGCGACCGGGCGTGTTCGACCCCGAGCGGGCGCGCAGCCTCGGGGTGGAGGAGGGGCCCGACTTCGGCCGGCTGCAGCGTGGCGAGGCTGTGCACGGCGTGCGCCCCGACCAGGTGATGGGCGATGCCAGGCGCGGGCGCAAGCTGGTGCTGGCGGGCGACACTGTCCCCTGCGAGATGACCCGCCTCGTTGCGTACGAGGCCGACCTGCTCGTCCACGAGGCGACCCTGCTCGAGGACGAGGCCGAGCGCGCCGACGAGACGCGCCACTCCACGGCCCTGGGGGCGGCCGCGCTCGCCGCGGAGGCGCGCGTGGTCATGCTGGCGCTCACCCACGTGTCGCCGCGCTACGGCGGCCGCGAGGTGCTCGAGGAGGCCCGCACCGCCTTCGACAACACCATCGTGCCGCGCGACTTCGACCGCGTGGAGATCCCCTTCCCCGAGCGCGGCGAGCCCGTGCACGTGAAGGCCTCGGAGCGCCCGCCGGCGCCGGACCCCGAAGCGGCGCCGGGCCCCGTGCCCTGAGCCC
>JBOGXS010000115.1:0-2733 GCA_050693815.1 Thermoleophilaceae bacterium
TCGTCGAGGGGCTCGCGCAGCGCGTCGTCTCCGGGGACATCCCCGATTCCCTGCGCGACCGGCGCGTGATCGCGCTCGACATCGGCGCGCTGATCGCGGGCGCCAAGTACCGCGGCGAGTTCGAGGATCGGCTCAAGGCCGTGCTCAAGGAGATCGCCGAGGCCGAGGGCCGGGTCATCCTGTTCCTGGACGAGCTGCACACGATCGTGGGCGCGGGCGCGGCCGAGGGTGCCGTCGACGCGGCCAACCTGCTCAAGCCGATGCTGGCGCGCGGCGAGCTGCGCGCGGTCGGCGCGACCACGCTCGACGAGTACCGCAAGCACATCGAGAAGGACGCCGCGCTCGAGCGCCGCTTCCAGCCCGTGTTCGTGGAGGAGCCGTCGGTGGAGGACACGATCGCGATCCTGCGCGGGCTCAAGGAGCGCTACGAGGTGCACCACGGCGTGCGCATCCAGGACTCGTCGATCATCGCCGCGGCCACGCTGTCGCAGCGCTACATCGCTGATCGCTTCCTGCCCGACAAGGCGATCGACCTGATCGACGAGGCAGCGTCGCGGCTGCGCATCGAGATCGACTCGATGCCGACCGAGATCGACGAGGTGGAGCGCCGCGTCATGCAGCTCGAGATCGAGCGCCAGGCGCTCGAGAAGGAGACCGACGAGCCGTCGGTCGCCCGCCGCGAGGCGATCGAGCGCGACCTGGCCGACCTGCGCGAGCAGTCGAGCGCCATGAAGGCCGAGTGGCAGCGCGAGAAGGATGCCATCGGCCGGGTGCGAGAGTTGAAGGAGCGGCTCGAGCAGGCGCACCGCGACGCCGAGCGGGCCGAGCGCGAGGCCGACCTCCAGCGCGCCGCCGAGCTGCGCTACGGCGAGATCCCCGAGGTGGAGCGCGAGCTACGCGAGGCAGAGGAGCGCACCGACGGCGACGCCGTCGTTGGGGAGGAGCGCAGCACGAGCGGTGGTCGTGCGAGCACCGGACCGGACCTCAAGGAGGAGGTCGACGCCGAGGACGTGGCCGAGGACGTGGCCAAGTGGACCGGCATCCCGGTGTCGAAGCTGCTGGAGGGCGAGGTCGAGAAGCTGATCCACATGGAGGCGCGCCTGCACGAGCGCGTGGTGGGCCAGGACGAGGCGGTGGAGGCGGTCTCGAACGCGCTGCGCCGGTCGCGCGCGGGGCTCCAGGACCCGGACCGCCCGATCGGGACCTTCCTGTTCATCGGCCCGACCGGGGTGGGCAAGACCGAGCTGGCCCGGGCGCTGGCGGAGTTCATGTTCGACTCCGAGCAGGCGATGGTGCGAATCGACATGTCCGAGTACATGGAGAAGCACTCGGTGTCGCGGCTGCTGGGCGCGCCGCCCGGCTACGTGGGCTACGAGGAGGGCGGCCAGCTGACCGAGGCGGTGCGCCGGCGGCCCTACTCCGTGGTGCTGCTCGACGAGATCGAGAAGGCGCACGCCGACGTGTTCAACGTGCTGCTGCAGCTGATGGACGACGGGCGGCTGACCGACGCCCGGGGGCGCACCGTCGACTTCAAGAACACCGTGGTGATCATGACCTCGAACGTGCCGGGCGGGCTCGAGGGCGTGCGCGCGACCTTCAAGCCGGAGTTCGTGAACCGGCTGGACGAGATTGTGGAGTTCCACCAGCTCTCGCGCGAGGAGATCGGCCGCATCGTCGACCTGCAGGTGGCGCGACTGGTCGAGCGGGTGCGCGAGCGGGGCGTGGAGATCGAGCTGTCGGACGAGGCCCGCACGCTGGTCGGGAACCTGGGCTACGACCCGACCTACGGCGCCCGACCGCTGAAGCGGGTGATCCAGAAGCAGCTCGTGGACAAACTGGCGCTGCGGCTGCTGGAGGGAGAGTTCGGCCCAGGCGACCGGGTGCGCGTGGACGCCGCGGGCGGCGAGCTGGCGTTCGCGAAGGCCGCTTCGGCCGCGCAGCCCGCCGCGGCCTAGAGCACAATTTCGAGGATGAGCGGGGTCTCCCTCGACCAGACCGAGCAGGGCGCTGTCAGCGCTGTGGTGGGGCGCCTGCGCGAGGCTCTTGGCGACCAGCTGCTGGCGATCCGGCTGTACGGCTCGAGGGCACGGGGCGAGACCCCCGGTCCGGACTCGGACGTCGACCTGCTCGTGATCATCCGCGACGGGGACTGGCGCCGGCAACGTGAGGTGGCCCACCTGGCCTGGGAGGCCGTCGACTCGGCGGGTGCGAACGAAGGTCGCTTCTCGGTGTTCGTCCACGATCCGAAGTGGTTGCGGGAGCGACGCGAGATACGTTCGTTCTTCATCCAGGAGGTCGACCGGGACAAGGTCGTCCTCTATGGGAACGCATGAGCCCCCGTTCAGCAGAGTTCATGGCCGCAAGCTTCGACGCCGAGCGCGCCTCCGAGGCACTTGCAACGGCGAAGCGCTTCGTGGAGGCGGCCATGAGGACCATCACCGGGTAGACGGTCAGATCCCGTTCTGTCTCGACGCGGCGCAGGGTGGTTCGCGCCGGTCAGGTGCGAATCCCCGACCAGCGGGAGAGGGCACGGGTATCGGTCCCGTTCCGAGACCCTCCTTACACCGTGGGGGAACGGTCCAAAGTAGGATCGCCTCGACCGAAGATACGATGTCGATACCGCGGCGGGCCCGCCCCCTCCGCGGCGCAGGCTGGGCGGCGCACCGTCACGATCCCGCGCCGGGCGCGCGTGGCCGTGCTCGCGTGACCAAGCCGCGCGCCAGGGCCAAGCGC
>JBOGXS010000116.1:0-4237 GCA_050693815.1 Thermoleophilaceae bacterium
CACGTTGCCGTTCCCGATCACGACGACGCGCTTCGCCGACAGGTCGAACTCGAGGGTGCGGTAGTCGGGATGGCCGTTGTACCAGGCGACGAACTCGGTGGCGGCCCAGCTGCCGGGCAGGCTCTCGCCGGGGATCCGCAGCGACTTGTCGGTCTGGGCGCCGGTGGCGTAGATCACGGCCGTGTAGTGGCGCATGAGCTCGGAGTGCGAGACGTCGACGCCGACCTCCACGTTGCCGAGCAGACGGCAGCCGCGGCCCAGTGTCTGTTCGTCGAACGTCTCCTCCAGGCGCTTTATCTCCTGGTGGTCGGGCGCCACCCCGCCGCGCAGCAGCCCCCACGGCGTGGGCAGCCGCTCGAGCAGATCGATCTCCGCGTCGCCGCGGGACCGCAGCAGACAGGCGGCGGCGAACGCCCCGGCGGGACCGGCGCCGACGATCGCCACTCGCGGTCGCGCGCCGGCCATCACGCCGCGGTACGCTCGATGCTGCTGCTCGTGGCGAAGAACTCCGCGTTGAGCTCCAGCCCGTAGGCGTACTTATCGGGCAGCTCGAAATCGGCGAAGATCGCGTCGACCGGGCACGCCTCCACGCAAGCATCGCAGTCGATGCAAAGCCCTGGATCGATGTACAGCTGCTCCGCAGACTCGAAATCGGGATCCCCAGGCTTCGGATGGATGCAGTCGACCGGGCAGACCTCGATGCAGGAGTCGTCCTTGATGCAGCTGCCGACGATGACGTAGGTCATGACCCCGACAGGGTACAAACCTGGCAAACCCGGACGCCTTTCCTGGAATAAGCCGAGGGGACCAGTCCCGAGCTGACGTAAGCATCGCTGTGGGGCCGCCAAGCGTTTGCGGTGGCGGGGTAGCTGGAGGCCGACCGGGCCCCGTACCGTCCGCGCCCATGACGACTCCCACAGCCGCGACCGCACCGACGCGGGTGCCCGAGGCGAGACTGCTGGACCAGGTCCGCTCGCGGACGCTGGCGCTCGTCGCGCACCTGACGCCGGCGGATCTGGAGCGGGTACTGGATCCGCTCATGTCGCCGCTGGCGTGGGACCTCGCCCACATCGCCGCCTACGAGGACCTGTGGTTGTGCCACCGGCATGGCGGGCGCGCGCTGCTGCATCCCGAGCTGGCGGCTCTGTACGACGCGTTCGAGACACCGCGCGCCGTCCGCGGCGACCTCCCGCTGCTCGACACGGCCGGGACCCTGCGGTATCTCGACGACGTGCGCGGACGCTCGCTGTGCGTGCTCGGTGAGCGCGGGCGTGGGGACGGCACCCTGGTGCAGCTCGTCCTGCGCCACGAGCTCCAGCACACCGAGACGATGCGCCAAGCGATGGCTCTGGCCGACCTGCTGCCGGCCGGCGAGCCACCCGCCGGCCCGACGGGCGGGGCGACGGGGTGGGTCGAGGTGCCGGGCGGCACGTTCGCGATGGGCGCCGGCGCGGACGGGTTCGCCTATGACAACGAGTGCCCGCGCCACACGGTCGACGTGCCGGCCTTCGCGATCGCGCGCCGGCCGGTCACCAACGCGGCCTGGCGCGCGTGGGTGGAGGCGGAGGGCCACGACGACCGCTCGACCGCCGTCATGGGCCACCCCGAGGCGCCGGTGTGTCACGTCAGCTGGCACGACGCCGACGCCTTCGCGCGAGCCGCGGGCGCCCGGCTGCCCACCGAAGCGGAATGGGAGAAGGCTCACGCGGCGGGGGCGCTCGACGACACGGGGTTCGTGTGGGAATGGACCTCGACGCCCTTCGCCGGCTACCCGGGCTTCCGGGCCCATCCGTACCGGGAGTACTCCGAGGTCTTCTTCGGCGACGCCTACCGCGTCCTGCGCGGCGGCTCCTGGGCGACCGACCGCCGGATCGCCACGCCGACGTTCCGCAACTGGGACCTGCCGAAGCGGCGGCAGATCTTCTCCGGCGTGCGGCTCGCGCGCGACGTGGAGGAGCCGGCTTGAGTGTCACCGTGCGCTCCTACCTCGGCGCCGGCGACGCGAGCTCGCTCGGCGATGACGTTCTCGACGGCCTCACCCGGCCGTTCAAGGAGCTTCCGCCCAAGCACTTCTACGACCAGGCGGGGGCCGAGCTGTTCGACCGCATCTGCGAGCTGCCGGAGTACTACCCGACGCGCGCCGAGCGCGCCATCCTCGCCGAGCGCTCCGGCGACATCGCCGCCCTGACGGGCGCTGCCGAGGTCGTCGAGCTGGGCTCCGGGACCGCGGCCAAGAGCCGCCTCCTGCTGTCGGCGCTCGCGCACGCCGGTACGTTGCGCCGCTATGTGCCGGTCGACGTCACCGAGGGCATGATCCGGGCGACGGGCGCCGCGTTGGACGCCGAATACCCGGGGCTCGAGGTGCATGGGATCGTCGCCGACTTCGAGCACCACCTCGCGCGGATTCCCGCCCCGAGAGGGCTTCGGCTCGTCGTCCTTCTCGGCGGCACGATCGGCAACTTCGCGCCCGGCTCGCGGCGTCGCTTCCTGCGCTCCATCGGACGGATGCTGGGCCCCGGCGGCGCGCTGCTGCTCGGTGTCGACCTCGTCAAGGACCCCACGTGCATCGAGGCCGCCTACGACGACAGCGCGGGTGTCACCGCCGCCTTCAACCGCAACATCCTGCGCGTGGTCAACCGCGAGCTTGCCGCCGACTTCGTGCCCGAGGCCTTCGACCACGTGGCCTTTTTCGACCGCGAGCACGAGTGGGTCGAGATGCGGTTGCGCGCACAGCGCCACATGACGGTGCAAGTGGCCGCCCTCGGACTGACGGTCGAGTTCGCCAAGCGCGAGGAGCTGCGCACCGAGATATCGGCCAAGTTCACCCCCCGGCGCCTGGCGGCCGACCTCGCAGCCGCGCGGCTGGAGCCCATCCGGCTGTTCACCGAGCCCGACTCACTCTTCGGCCTCTCGCTGGCCCGCCCCCTGGCCGAACACTCCTTCCGCACGAGGCGCAACGGTTTGCACGCCGCCCGGGCGTGAGGCAACGACCGGAATCGGCAGACTTGAAGGCGTAGTGCGATCCCCGGCATCAGCATGCTCGATCCGCGGCGCCTGAGGGCGCTGCGCGCGGTGGACGCCTGCGGCTCGATCGCAGCCGCGGCGCAGGCGCTCGGCTACACCGCGAGCGCGGTGTCCCAGAGCATCGCCGCAATGGAGCGCTACCTCGACCTCCAGCTGCTCGAGCGCACCTCGCGCGGCGTGACGCTCACGCCGGCGGGGACGCGGCTCGTCGAGCACGCCGACGTCATCCTCGCGCACCTCGACGCCGCTGAGCGCGAGGCGCAGGCGCTGCGATCGAGCGACGCCGAGATCTCACTCACCCTGGCCACCTTCGCGAGCGGAGTGGACCTCGTCGTGCGGGCCGCCAGCGAGCTAGCGCAGTCGCGGCCGAACACCGAGCTGCGGATCATCGACGCCGACCCCGGATACAGCCTGCCCGAGCTGCGCAGCGGCAACGTCGACGTCGCGCTGACCTACGTGAACGACGGCCTGCCGACCGCGGCACCGGGTTGGATGGAGGAGACGCCGCTGCTCACCGAACCGGTTCTCGCGATCCTCCCAGAGCGCCACCCGCTCGCCGACCGCGACGCGATCCGCCTCATCGACCTGGCCGGGGAGCGTTTCATCGCGGAGCCGGCCGCAGACCATCGACCGTTCACGCTCGTCGCCTGCCACGCCGCCGGCTTCGAGCCCGAGGTCGCCGGCTACAGCAGCGACTTCGGGTTGACGACCGCGCTCGTAGCGCGCCGCGGTGCGGTCGCGCTCATCCCGCGCATGGCGCTGCGCGAGCCCGACGGCGTCGTGGCCCTCCCCCTGTCAGAGCCCGCGCTCGGGCGCCGCGTGCTCGCCGCGACCCGCGTGGGCAACGCGCGCGTCCCGGGCATAGCGGCGCTGCTCGGGGCGTTGCGGCGCGCCGCCAGCCCGCCGTAGTGGAGTAGCGTCGAGGCGGTGACGCTCGAGCGAGTGACGGTCGAGCCGCTTCGCTTCGAGGAGGGCGCGCTGCTGGTACTCGACCAGCGCGCCCTCCCCCGCGAGGAGCGCTGGATCCGCTGCGAGAGCCCGGGCGAGGTGGCCGAGTGCATCCGGACGCTGGCCGTGCGCGGCGCCCCCGCAATCGGCATCGCGGCCGCGTACGGGATGGCCCTGGCCGGCGGCGAGGGGCTCGCCGCCGCCGGCGAGCTGCTGCGCTCGGCGCGGCCGACGGCCGTCAACCTGGGCTGGGCCGTCGACCGGG